>JAFTXL010000043.1 GCA_017464985.1 Clostridia bacterium
CATTCATAAACTATTCTTCTCCTATTAAAAAGTAAAAATACTGTTGAAGAAAAAACATATTTCACCTACAACTACTGCAAAACATTTTTTATCTCCATAGCAGATGAAACATATACGTCAGCACCTGCCGCAAGAAGTTTGACTTTATCCCCCATTCCGTAACATACACCGCATGTGCGTACATTTGCGGCTTTACCTGCTTCAATATCGGAAGCCGAATCACCGACCATAACTGTATTTTCCGGAGAAATGCCGGTTAAAAACATACAGAACAAAATTCCGTCCGGAGCAGGCTTTGGTTTAGGAGTATTTTCCGGACACATTACCACATCAAAAAATTCCCTGACACCCAAAAGTTCCAGCGAACGCTCTGCGACACGCTGAGGTTTATTTGTAACGACACACATTGTGTGTCCCGCCTCTGACAAACAAACAAGTAAATCCTTAAAACCTGAATACAACTTTGTTTCAACTACGCAGTTTTCATAGAAAATATCACAGTACTTTGCTGTGATTTCGTCAATATCTGCCTGACAGAAACACGAAACTGTATGCTCCATAAGATATTTTGCACCGAAGCCCACATTTGAAATGATCTCTTGTTTCTCCATAACAGGAGCACCGAAAATCTCCTGTGTGCGTTTCACTGCGCTTGCAATATCATCTGAAGTATCAGCGATAACACCGTCAAAGTCAAATATGTACAGTTTTTTGTCCGCAGCTAAACTCTCTGCCATTAAAACATCTTCTTTCTAAGCAATATGACAACAACAACAGCGCATATCACGGCGACAGCACCGACTATGGCATAAAACGCCCATGTATACGCCGAAAGCGGAACGGGGACATTCATTCCAAAGAAACCGGATATAATATTCGGTATAGTCATAACAATCGTAAGTGAAGCAAGCAATTTCATCACAATATTCAAATTGTTTGAAATGATTGCAGCAAAAGCTTCCATCGTTCCGCCCAAAATATTGCTGTATATACCGGCCATTTCAATAGCCTGTTTATTTTCTATAATAGCATCTTCAAGAAGATCTTCATCTTCTTCGTATTTTCTTACATTTATATTTGCATACTGATACTTTTGAATCTTCTCCAAAACGATTTCATTTGACTTAAGAGAAGTAGAAAAGTATACCAACGATTTTTGCAAAGAGAGCATGAGTACAAGCTCTTTATTTTTCATTGAGCGGTGTACATTCTTTTCCACACCGTCGCTTATTTTGTCAATTTGCTTAAGGTACTGGAGATAGTGTGTCGCATTTCTGTACATAAGCTGCAGCATAAATCTCATTCGCTTATATGTACTGAATGTTTTTACGCGGTTATCCAAAAACTCCCTTATAAGCTGGTTCTTCTTAAGACAAACCGTTACTATGTAGTCACTACAGACGATTATACCCATAGGCATGGTTGTATAAATAAATGTTCCTTCTGTATTTCCCGCTTCAACAATAGGAATATCTATAACAATCAACGTATTGCCGTCTTCAGACTCTATACGCGGGCGCTCCTCTTCATCAAGCGCCGCTGTTATAAAATCTTTCTGTACGCCAAATTCTTTACATGCCCACTCAATCTCTTCCTTTGTAGGATCGAGCATATTTACCCAACAACCGTGCACAACAGAATCTCTTTTTTCCAGTTCATTTTTTTCATTTGAAAAAAGAATTGTATACATATAGAACTACTCCTTCATAATTTCGCCTCGTGTTGCTCCGTTTTTCCAAAGTCTCTCAATGCTGTAATATTCTCTTTCCTCTTCTAAGAAAAGATGAACCACCGCATCAAGATAGTCCAAAAGAATCCATGTTGCAGTATCATAACCTTCGAGATGGGCACATTTTATTCCCTGTTCAAGAAGTTTTTCCTCAATCGCGTCTGCCATACCTCTTAAATGCGTTGTGGAGGTACCACTTGCGATGATAAAATAGTCCGCGACAGTAGTCATACTGCTTGTATCAATAACTTCAATCTTTTTACCTTTACGGTCATCTATAGTTTTCTCTATTAATTCGGCAAGTTCTTTCGGTTCCATCTTTCATCAATTCCTTTCTTCTGTCAATTATTTGTCTTTTGTTTTATAATCGCCCAATTACGAGTAGCAATCGTGTTTATATCCAATTCTTCGCCTCTTTTTATTACAATTTCAGCGGTAGCGTCACATGATATCTGTATCGCGCGGTAAAGACCTTCTTCCTTTAAGGTTTTTCGTATTCTCTCAAAAACCTCACCTTTCCGGTTCTTTTCAGTATAATCCGCTATGTAGACTATACACGACATTAAACCCATTTCAGGCTTTCCGGTCACATGTGTCTCAATCGCGTCAAGTACCTCTTTATCATGCACTCCGTATCTTCTTTCCGCAAGAATCCTTCCGGTAAACGCGTGTACAACTCTCGGATTCATTCCTCCGTAAGGATTTTCTTTTTTTATCTCGGCAAGAGAAAAACCTACCCATCTGATCTGGCTTTCTGTAAGCTCTTTTGCGCAATCATGAAGAAGTCCTGCACGTCTGCACTTTTTAATATCTACACCGTACTCCGTCGCAAGTCTTTCACACTCTTCCATAACACCTATACTGTGAAGATATTTTTCTTCGGAGAGACGCTCTTTAAGGTCAGCCTTTATCTCCTCAAGAGATGCGTGTTTTCCCTGCTGGTAAAGACGTCTATCTTTAATATACTGTTCAACCGATTCCGGAACAAGTCCAGTCAAACGTTCAAAATGCTGTCTGCACTTTCTTATTTCGCTGGAAGAAACTTCTTTCAGCTCCAAATCAGCTTCATGCACAGTTGCGCCCATATCTTCTACGTTCTTTTTATACTGCTCGAACTCGGTATTTACCTCGCCCGGACGTTTCACAGCAATAAACTCACAAAGTTTGAAAACTTCACAGCAATTTTTCCAATTAGGCAGATCACGCAGGACATCAGTTCCTATTATATAGTAAAGTTTATATTCCTCTCCGGGAAGCTTCTTTTCAATCTCATTTCTAAGCCAAACCAATGTATCTACAGTATATGTGTATCCGCTTCGTTTCACTTCCTCGTCACAGATATACACGTTTTCCATTCCGTCTGCAGCAAGGCGAATCATTTCTATTCTAAAAGTGCCCGGGGTTACTCTTGACGCAATCTTATGCG
>JAFTXL010000044.1 GCA_017464985.1 Clostridia bacterium
AACTCTGCTTCTATACCTGACAAATTACTTTCTTCTTCGGCAAACACAACAGATTGTGAATCTTCAGCAAAAAAACAAATACTGACAGTTAAAACAAATAAAACGAGCAAAACAGCCGTTGTTAAACCAACGGCTGCAGCTCTGAAACGATTGAATAAAATATAATTACTCCCCCTTTAATCATGCGTCAGCAATCATTTACAGCGCACTGGAAGAATATCATATTTTTTTACATTTGTATCATTTCCCGTAATTATTTCCTGAATAATTTAAATTTTCCTGTTTATTTCTAAATTTTACTTACCTAGTACTCCCGACATAATCTCCGCGGCATCAGCTATATTAACCGCCCCGTCACTATTATAATCCGCAGAAGTAAGCTCCGCAGCTGTCAGCTCGTATGAATCGGAAATAGTATAGCTGAGTACAGACATGACATCAAGAATATTCATTCTGCCGTCAGCCTTTACGTCACCGTATACAGCCGCGGTATAAGAACTTCCGTCAGGCAGCTGTACAGTCATTCCTGTAGTCATTCGTACACTTTCATCTGTCAGAATACTGTCTGAGTATACGCAAACATTATTCAACGCATCGTATTTCGAAATATAATTCTGCATATACAACTCACAAATAAAATCCTTAACATCAGTGCCTATATAGATTCCGCACACAATACCATTATCAATATAAACAGACTGCTGACCGGCCTCTATTATTTCAGTATTAGTATAAAAACCGCACCACGCTGCTCTGTCATATGTTTCTATAAACACGCTGCCGAATCTGTCACCAAGTCCGATCAATACAGCTGTATCATCCGCAGTATATATTAAAACATCATCCAGACCTTCAGCAGTTCTCTTATGCACTGTATTATCACTTGATGCGAAATAAATACTGTCATCAGTCATAGTAAAAGCTATTATCGGCTCGTCAGAATACACAACAGCAATTTCAGTTGAAGCATCAACGATTACAGATGTTAAACGTTTTACTATTGTATCCGGATTTTCAGGAGATACATAGTGCCAGTAACCGTCATAATAGCACATTTTTGACATAATATTATCCCATATACGAATTTTGATAGCATCTACCGACGCATCCGGAGTACCTTCATATCGAAACGCCTCTCCGAGACTGTGTCCTGATGCATTAAAGTCACTGTTTATTACAAGTAAATTTGTATGTAACACATTTCCGCCTACAGAATATACATTCGTCAATAAATTCTGTGTATCATAATAGTACTGCTCAGCATCGTCAGAATATACGTCTATGTTATACCATTTACCGCTGAGGCAATACATATTCCAATACAACGTACGGTTGGAATCCGCAACAACAATACACTCATTTCCGGTGATTCTCTCTGATAAAAGTTTATTTAGAAGCGAATAACCTACAGAATCAGCACAGCCATACACCAATGCACCGTATGCAGTAGAATAAAGCATATCTTCAGTCGGCTCTTCAACTCTATCAATTTTATCGACATTTGAAACAATATATTCATGTATAGAAATCATGATATCTACGGCATGCATTCCGGATTTTACAATTTCACTCTCCGCAGCCGCTATATGTTCTTCCAGAATTTCATCAGTTTCCTCAGTATCTGAAAGCACATAATCAATAGTGTATGAAGCTATATGTTCGTCTGCAAAATCACTTGCTTCGGCGATAATACACATATCCTCGCTATACTGCGTATCCACATAGTAGAATAATGGATTTGAATAGATAACGTCATAATACAACTGCGCCGCATAGTCAGGAGACAATGTAAACTCCGATATATCAACAGATTCTTCTTTATTTGCCATCGCAGAAGCAATTTTTGCTTTAGCATATCCGTATGCATCTTCAAGTGACATCGCCTTTACATCCGCAAGTGGACTGCAGAAAGACACAATTATCACAACAGCAAGCATAAAAGCGCCTATTTTTTTCATAAATTATCCCTCCGTATTAATTCGTTTAATTTTACCATACCGCCTAAAAAAAACACAATGAGAAATCATTCCTTATGAGTTTTATCTGTAATTTCAAGCTGCGGATAAGGAATTGTAACAGCATTTTTATCAAATGCATGTTTCATTTCTTCCTGCAGCGAATACGATGTTTTCCAATAATCATCTGTATCACACCATACCTGAAGAACAAATTTTACAGCACTGTCTTCATATGCATGGACTGCAACAAAAGGCTCCTTTCCCTTTTTTTTAACATATGAATTTAAATTTGCAGTATCAACAATAATTTGTTTTACCGCCTCTATATCATTTTCATAAGCTGCCGTAAAATACAAATCCACACGTCTTTCGGAAAATCTCGAAACATTTATAATAGACGAATTTGTAATAATTCCGTTCGGAATTATTACAGCGCGGTTGTCAACTGTAACAAGATTTGTATAAAAAAGATCTATTGACATTACTTTTCCTGTATCTGTTCCGACAGTTATCATATCTCCCTTTTTAAATGGCCTTGTGATAAGAATAATAACCCCCCCGGCAAAGTTCGAAAGACCGCCCTGCAGAGCAAGACCTATCGCAAGTCCGCATGAGCTTATAACGGCAACAATGGAAGTCGTAGGAATTCCGAGTATCGCGATAACCGTTATTACCACAAGAACCTTTAATACAACATTTATACAGCTTTTTATAAAACTTGCTGCAACAGGTTCAATCTGCGCAAACGCCTTACTCTTCGACCAACACTTCATAAAAAAGTTTGCAAGCTTAAAACCTACAACAAAAATAACAGCAGCCAGTAACAACCTGCCGAGCACGCTGAGAGCCAATTCCGGCAGCTTGTCCATAAATGATTCAACATACTTCATAATAAACCAATCCTTTTAAAGAAACTTCAATTCACCTTTTACTTTACCTTTATCATCTATCTCCAAAATCCCGTAGCTTCCCGCCGACACACTGCCTGGATTCATAACATAAATATTCATATGAGTTGTATAAACCGGCATATGTGTATGACCGAAAAGAACTATATCTGATTCCATTTCCGCTGCTCTCATTAAAAGAGTCATATACCCGCTCTTTACACATTCCATATGTCCGTGTGTGATATAAAAACGTTTGCCGTATACATCAATACATTTAAATAAAGGAAAATTGTCAACATAATCACAATTACCCGTTACAATATGACAGTCAAGTTCAGGATAACGATCGCACAGCTTCAGAATATCTTTTATTCCGTCACCGCAGAACACAAAGCTGTCAGGTTGTTCCTTATCAATAATCTTTTCAAGTTTTTCGTAACTTCCGTGGGAGTCCGATAATACAGAAATTTTCACAAAATCTTCCCTTTCCTTTTACAAACTGTCGCACAAAACATTGCATACATATTTTAGTCATTAT
>JAFTXL010000045.1 GCA_017464985.1 Clostridia bacterium
CCTTACCGTTATGTGTGTAATTCTCGGCATTGTCATTTCGCTTGTATACAAATATACTTTGGAAAAACAAAAGCAGGCGGAATTGGAGCTTTCAAACGTTTCGGCATACCAAAACCGTATAATCGAGCTGAGTTCTGAGGTTGAATCTCTTAACAAAACCAAAGAGGAACTTGAAAATAAGCTTGAGATTTATGAAAACGGCACAAATGATGAAACTCTCGAGGCGCTGCAGCAGGAAAATGACCTGCTTAAAAAGTTTGCGTGCCTTACGGATGTAATCGGCGAAGGCATAGTCATTACTTTGAATTATGATGACGCAAATAATGTTGTATACAGCGCGTCTCTTATGCAGTCACTGATAAATGAACTTAAGGCATCCTCCGCTCAGGCTATTTCCATAAACGGTGAGCGTATTATCTCTATGAGCGAAATCCGAGCTGTTTCAAACTATCTTGTTATCAATGGCAACTATTACTACGCGCCGTACACTATTTCTGTTATCGGAAACGCTACAAGCCTTGAAAGCTCAATGGAAGTGAGCATTGTTCCTCAATTCGAGAAATTTTTTCAGACATACGGCGGTTCTATAAGCTATATATATGAAAATAATATTTCTATTACTGCTTTCGATGAGGAGTTGATAGAAAGCAGAACGAATTTGTTGTTTGAGTGACGATTGAATATTGTAAACATGTCATATTTTTGAATGCCTGCCCATAAGATTTAACAACACGGTAAATCTTATGGGCAGGAGGTTTTTTATGAAAATATTAGATTTAAAAATATACAGATGGGTATATGTAACTGTGCCGATTGTGCTTTGCCTGGTGCTGCTTGCGTATCCTGTGTTTATGAGCGCGCGCCACGGTGATGATGCGGAAACCGATACAGCGGCGCGCGCGGAGGATTCTGAGCTTTTATCAGAGAGCGTTGCGTCTGTTTCCGGCGCATATGCATGGGGGCTTAAAAGGGGTAAAGACGGCAGCCTTCCCGAAGTTGGTACAAAGGAGGCTGCTCTGTTGGCGGAATACAACGGATGTTATCTCGGAAGCAGCGGTGAAAAGAAAATTTACCTCACATTTGATGAGGGATATGAAAATGTGTATACAGAGAAAATTCTTGATTTGCTTGAAAAAACAGGTGTAAAAGCTGTGTTTTTTGTGACCGGTGACTATTATGAGCGGAGCAATGATCTAGTTGCTCGAATGGTTGCGGACGGTCATGAAGTAGGAAATCATACACAAGGGCATTATTCAATGCCATCGCTGAGTGAAGAGAAAATCGCCTCAGAGCTTTCGGAACTAGATAATAAGTTCTATGAGCAGTTCAATGTTCACATGCGAATGATGCGTCCGCCGATGGGCGAGTTTGATGAAAAGACGCTTTCAGTTTCAAGTGAGCTTGGTTACACATGTGTAATGTGGAGTTTTGCGTATAAAGATTGGGTTGCCGATAATCCGAACGGTGCAGATTATGCGTACAACATGGTAATGGAGAATTTGCATGACGGCGCAATTTTGCTTTTGCATGCGGTTTCAAGTGATAACGCGGAAGCGCTTGAGCGGATTATAACCGACGCGCAGGCTGCGGGATATACCTTCGGAGACCCGTCAGATTTGGTTGTTTCGGGTTGATAACCGTATGTTTGAGTGTTGTAAATTGAGGCGTATAAAAGCGCACACGCTGAAAAATTGACTAACGGAGGTCGGAGAAAATGAAAGAAGAGATACTGGGTATTCCTACAGATACCGTTTTCGGTATACCGTCAATACGTGTTGTGGGAGATATGACTATTGATGTTATAAATTATAAAGGGCTTCGCAGCTGCTCACCCGAGGAAATCAGGCTCAATACAAAAATCGGAGAGCTTGCTATTTGCGGCAACGGTCTCGGCATTGTTGAAATAAACAGTGACGGTATTCGCATAGAGGGAAAGATTTGCAGGATTGCTTATGCCTAAAGTTACGTTTAAGAGCCTTTACAGGAATTTTTCAAATCATGTACATACGGAGATCAGCGGCGTTTTTCCGGAGAAGTTTATCAATATATGTATAAAGAGAGGTATTTCTGTTTGGAATGTAGAAAAAACAGAAAAAAATACGTATAGAATGATTATGAGTGTCAAGGATTTTAAGCATAAAATCCGCTCTGCCGCGCTCAAGACAAAATGCCGTGTGCATGTGCTTTCGTGCGGCGGAGCGGGCATATGGCTTAATCGCTACAAAAAGCGGCTGCCGTTGCTGTTAGGCAGCATATTTTTGTGCGTTGCTGTTATATTTTTGTTTTCTCTTTTGTGGTCTGTTGACATCGTGTCGCAAAATGGGGCTGATATAGTGGCTGCGAATAAAATCCTTGAGAACATGGGAATAATTCCCGGTGTATCACTTAAAAGTCTTGATGTTAAAAAGATTTCGAAGGCGCTGTCCTCCGGAATTGACGGAGTTGAGTGGGCAGGTGTGAGTATCGAGGGAACGAAAATGACGGTAACGCTTTCTGACGGCACATACTTTGAGGGCGCTGAGATAAGTCCTGATATACCGTGTGATGTCGTTGCGGCAAAAGATGCATTAATTGTAAAAATTGTTGCAGAGCAGGGAACTGTAGTTGCGGCAGAGCAATCGGTTGTTCTTGCCGGTGAAACAATTATTTCCGGCACTGTTGTTCCTATCAATGAGATATTGGGCAATGAAGAAAGGTATACGCATGCAAGGGGAAGTGTCACCGGTATTGTCAGGTATTCAGCATACTGTTTTATTGAAAATGAAGCCGAAATGTATGAGCTTACCGGCAATACTGCCGAGCAAAAAAAACTTTTGATATTCGGCTTTAAAATTCCTGTTCCATGGTGTAGAATAAAAAACACGTATACGCACTATGACAGCATTACCGTCAGCAAATATATAACCATTGGGGAGGATACAAAGCTTCCTTTAGGTGTATCTACGGAAACTCTTATTGAGGCGGCTGTTGTAACTAAGACTTTTTCCGATGAAGAAGCGCTCAGTTACGCGCGCCTGCAGGCTATGGCAGAGCTGGATGATAAAATTCCGGGCGGCGCTGATATAGTGGATACGGGATCCGACATCAGGACGGTTGACGGCCGTGAGGCTGTCTATGTCTGGGCTGAATGTGCCGAAGAAATAGGCATGACACAGCGTATGGATCAGTAAAATTTTAGGCGGTATTTATGACTGAGAGAGTATTAAAACCGGAGAGCATGGATTCCGTTCCGTGTGTTTTCGGTAGTAAAGATGAAAATATCACTATTGTAGAGGATGCGTTTCTGGTCAGAGTCAGCATGCGGAGTGACGAGGTAAGCATTACCGGTGATTCTGACGAAGATTGTGCAAAGGCAGAAAAAGTTGTTTCGCGCCTTATAGAGCTTGCTGACAGCGGCGAAGTTATTACAAGACAGCTGACGGCGTATTTGTGCGACCTTGCGGCAAGCGGCGGCATTTCTAATGTCCAAAATTATTCTGCCGATGTTGTGTGCCTTACTGCAAAGGGCAGACCGCTTAAAGCGAAAACAAACGGTCAGAGAAACTATATAGAAGCTATTCAGAATAATTCAGTAACATTCGGCATAGGCCCTGCCGGTACAGGAAAGACATATCTTGCTGTTGCTATGGCTGTTACCGCATTTAAGAAAAATGAAGTTTCCAGAATTATTCTCACTCGCCCTGCCGTTGAGGCAGGAGAGAAGCTTGGTTTTCTCCCGGGTGACCTGCAGAACAAGGTTGACCCGTATCTGCGTCCGCTTTATGACGCACTTTATGACATTATGGGTATGGACAGCTATCAGCGCAATTTTGAACGCGGTGCTATCGAAATTGCTCCTCTTGCGTATATGCGAGGCAGAACTCTTGATGATTCGTTTATCATATTGGACGAGGCTCAGAATACTACTCCTGAGCAGTTAAAAATGTTCCTTACGCGCATAGGAATCGGTTCAAAGGCGGTCGTTACAGGTGATATCACTCAGATTGATCTGCCGCCGGACAAGCGTTCAGGTCTTAAGTCTATTCAGAACATTCTGAAAGGTATAGACGACATAGCGTTTATCAACCTGACAGAACGTGATGTTGTAAGACACGAGTTGGTGCAGAAAATTATCAAGGCTTATGAGAAATATGAAAAATCCCGTGTGCCGCGCCGCGGCGAAGACAATGTGTCATTTAAAACAACACATAAGAATTGAAACATGAGGCGTAATTCGGCAAGGGATTTTCAAAGTCAGACTTGCAAAATATCAGAGCTTTATATTTGGAAGGACGGTAAAGTTAATGTTAGTAGAATTTATATTTTCACCTAAAGTAAGTGATGCGGAATTTGAGGCGGATTTAAGGGAAGATGATACTGATTTGCGTGAGGGCACATTGCTTTCTCATGCTGAGCTTAAAAAATACTGTGATATTGTTAAAAAAGTTCTTACGGCAGGTGAGGAACAGTTCCCTGAGTTTGCGCGTGACGGCGGCTGCGAGGTGAGTGTTTCGTTTACTGACAATGAAGAAATAAGAACGCTGAACGCTGAGCAGCGTGATATCGACAAGGCTACCGATGTTTTGTCTTTTCCTTTCATGCAGCTCGTTGAGGGTGACGGTGACATTGATGAAATGGATCTTGACCCTGAAACAGCGGCACTTATGCTCGGTGACATTGTAATTTCTGTTGAAAAGGCTGCTGAGCAGGCAAAAGAGTACGGACACAGCGTAGAAAGAGAAATTGCGTTTTTGGTCTGTCACGGATTTTTGCACCTTATGGGTTACGATCACATGACACCTGACGAAGAAAAGCGTATGATGTCAAAGGCAGAGAGTATTCTTTCGTCTCTAGGCTTTACGAGGTAAAGTAAGTTGGACTTCATAGGATTTTTCCCCAAGCGGGGTCCCATGGAGCAAAAGTTTTGTATAGTCCCCGTGGAGTAACAAAGTAACAGAAATGTCGGCGCTGCGGTTTCGTGTAGCGCGTAAAAGTAGGAGTCATTGGACATGGATAGTGCAGAATTTAAAATAGAGATCAAAAAGATGGCAGATGAGGTAGAAGTATATCTGCGTAAGTATTTGGTATGCAAGGACAATCCGCAGAAGCGGATTTATGAGGCAATGGAATATAGTCTTATGTGCGGCGGCAAGCGTATAAGACCTGTCTTGACGCTTGCCGCCGCTGATATTCTCGGTGTACCGAGAATGTCGGTAATGCCATTTGCCTGTGCTTTGGAAATGATACATACGTATTCGTTGATACATGATGACTTACCTGCAATGGATAATGATGATCTGCGAAGAGGTATGCCTACGTGTCATAAAAAATTTGATGAGGCAACTGCGATATTGGCAGGTGATGCACTTCTTAACAAAGCATTTGAACTTATGGCGTACGGTTCATTTAAATTGGACAATCCTGTGTACGGACTCAGAATTATATCAGATGTTTCATGCCTTTCGGGTACAGAGGGAATGATAGGAGGACAAGTCACAGACCTTGAGTCAGAGGGTAAAAAAGTTGATGAAACTGTTTTGCGTCATACTTACAGATGCAAAACGGGCGCGCTGCTTAAGGCTCCTGTGTATATTGCCGCTGAAGCAGGCGGATTCAGAATAGTTGAAAATGCAGATGAAAATGCGTGTGCGTACGAAGAATGTGCAAAAAGTGAAATGTTTACAAAAAATGTTCAAAATTTATTACGCTATTGTGAACTCATAGGTACCGCTTTTCAGCTAAAAGATGATATACTTGACATAGAGGGCGATGAGAGTGAACTCGGAAAGCCCATAGGCAGTGATGTCGCAGAGGACAAAAGCACTTTTGTTTCTGTGTATGGAATGGATTACTGCAAAAAACTTCTTAATGATATGACAGAAGAAGCAAAGAGTGTTGCTGCGAGTTTCGGTGAAAAGGGAGAGTTTTTACACGCGCTTGCAATATATCTGCTTGAACGGAATAAATAATTCTGTCGCAGAGAAGTCTTGGTAAAGAATAAAATAATATGATATAAATACAAATAAGGAAATGAAGTAATGTTACCCGACAAGAATGTAGTTTTGCCTGATGATTTGAAGAAGCTTTCAAAAGTTGAACTTGAGTCTCTGGCAGATGAAATCAGAGAGAGATTAGTTGATATTGTAGCAAATAACGGCGGCCACTTAGCATCAAACCTGGGAGTGGTTGAGCTTACTATTGCTATGTATACTCATTATAATCCTTTTGTTGATAAAATTGTATGGGATGTCGGGCATCAGACATATGTTCATAAGATAC
>JAFTXL010000046.1 GCA_017464985.1 Clostridia bacterium
AAGCATAACCGTATTCGGAAAGCCCCGTCTCGGATTTCTTGTAATGAGCGGTAATATGGATTCAATGGTAAACCATTACACCGTCGCAAAGAAGCGGCGCAAAAACGATGCATATACTCCGGGCGGCATAATCGGCAAAAGGCCGGATTATGCCGCTGTAGTTTATTGTAACCTTATACGGAGAACATACAAAAATGTCCCGGTAATTTTAGGAGGTGTTGAAGCAAGTCTCAGAAGACTTGCGCACTATGACTACTGGTCAGACAAAATAAAACACTCTATTCTTCTTGATTCGCAGGCAGACCTTGTGATATACGGAATGGGAGAAAAAAGTATTTTGGACATTGCCGACGCTCTCGATTCCGACATTTCGGTTAAAGATATTACATTTATACCGGGTACTGTATATAAAACAAAATCACTTGAAAATGTATACGACTGTATAGCTCTTCCGTCATTTGATAAGATTACTTCTGATAAAAAATCATTTGCCGAAAGTTTTGCTATTCAGGAACAAAACACAGACCCGTTTACAGCCAAAAGATTAGTCGAAGAATATCCCGACGGTTTTTACATTGTACAGAATCCGCCGCAGATGCCTCTTACCGAAAAGGAGATGGACAATGTATACGGTCTACCATATACATACAACGCGCATCCGTCATATGATTCAAAAGGCGGAGTGCCTGCTCTCAAAGAAATAAAGTTCAGCATCGCAAGCAACAGAGGCTGTTTCGGTTCGTGTAGCTTCTGTTCGATTGCTTTTCACCAGGGAAGAATTGTTCAGACAAGAAGTCACGAATCAATTATCGCGGAAGCGGAAAGATTTACGCGTGAAAAAGATTTCAAAGGCTATATTCATGACGTTGGAGGTCCTACTGCAAATTTCAGACAGCCTGCATGCAAAAAGCAACTTACAAACGGCACCTGTAAAAATAAAAAGTGCCTATATCCCACTCCGTGCAAAAACATCAACGCAGACCACAGCGATTATGTGAATCTGCTCAGAAAGCTGCGCAAATTAAACGGTATAAAAAAGGTATTTATACGTTCAGGCATTCGCTTTGATTACATGCTCACAGATAAAAACGACATATTTTTTAAAGAACTTATAAACCATCATATAAGCGGTCAGTTGCGTGTTGCACCCGAGCATGTTTCAGACAGAGTGTTGTCTCTCATGGGAAAGCCGTCAAATGATATATATAAAGCGTTTTTAAAGAAATTTGATCGTTTAAATTCAGCAAGCGGAAAAAAACAGTATGTAATACCGTACCTTATGTCATCACATCCCGGCTCAACTTTAAAAGACGCAATAATGCTTGCAGAATATATTAAAGAAACAGGCGGAAATCCGGAACAGGTGCAGGATTTTTATCCGACACCGTCAACTGCATCTACATGTATGTACTATACGGGGTATGACCCACGTACAATGAAAAAGGTATATGTCGCAAAAAACCCGCATGAAAAAGCTATGCAGCGAGCACTTATACAGTTCAAATTGCCGGAAAATTATGATTTGGTAAATGAAGCACTTTTAATAGAAGGACGTCAGGACTTAATCGGGTTCGGCCCCAGATGTCTGATTCCGCCCAGAAAAATCAAAAAAAATGCTTCTTTGTCAAAACATGCGAAAAACAACCACACTGTTAAACGCAATACAAACAACAAACCTAAACGTCGTAGAAATTAACAACCATATCCATAGCTGCAATTTCTTTAAGTGTATCGCAGTAAACTTTTGTTTTAGTTTTATATCCGATAGGTTCTTTTATACCTTCAACAGCTCTTCTGACTGTTTCCAATATTTGTTTACTGTCTGTAAGTTTGTTTTTCAAAATAAATTCAAAGTATTTTTTTGAATCACATATGCGGTATGTTATACTAACTCTTTTTTTATCTTCGGAATTATAATTCACAATACCGTTCAAAGACAAAAACCAAAATTTCACTGGCACATCTGTTTTCTTTTTAGGATAAATGAAAAACGACCTTATCGCATCATCCTCAGACAAACCAAGTACATGCTCTCCTTCATCTAAACGCCTTAAAAGTCTGTCTCCGGAAGCAATAAAAGCACACTGCCCCTCTGATACAATAATCTTACTCTCCCATGTGACATATAATAAATCAAAATACCGTATAAACTTATTTGCATCTGCATGCCAACGTACAATCTGCGCAACATCTTCCATGTTATCTCCCCCCATATGTAATTTATTTATTATATGTTAATACATTTCTATACTAAAGTCAAATTAAACAGTTTGACTAACACACAAGCCCAATCTCCACAGACTTTTTGAGCTTTCCGCAGCGTGGTACGGCGCCGATCGGACACCGCATTTCGCACGTTTTCTATATACCTAATCCTTCACCCTTGCCAAACACGCGCTGCAACAACCGTCATGTCATCCTTTGCGATACCGTTCGAGCGCGCCAGCGCAATCTTCAAAATACCATCCGCAATCTGTTTTGGATTATTTGTATTCATATTCTCTATGTATCCGTAAAAATCAACAGTATTTTCTCCGCAATTGCGAAATGCCTCGGTTACACCGTCGGACATCAGAATCACAATATCACCGTTTTCAATTTTTTTATTTACTGTACGGCAGTTAAAAATTTCGCTGTATTCCTCTGCCATTCCCATCGGAAGTGACGGAAGCGCAACTGTTTCTACATGAATCCCGTGTTTAACAACAGACGGCACGGCACCTAACTTAATAAACGAAGCCTTGCCTTCGTACATATCAAAAAGGCACAAATCAACTGTGGCAGACATCATTTTTTCGCTTCCTGTTTCAAGCAGCGAGTTTATCATGGCTATTGCTGAAGATGAACTCAGTCCGCTCTCCATAAACAGCTCCAAAAGCTTTATAACAGCCCGGCTTTGCACAGCGGCTTTTTCACCGGTTCCCATTCCATCACTTACGGCAATCATGTATATACCGTGTTCAAGCTCAATAAAAGAATGTGAATCGCCGCTGCACTTATTGCCGTGAGCGCTGCACCCGGCAGCAGATACGGCGATTTTAAACGGCTCTGCCTCTGTGAAAACAACAGGACACCACGGAGAACTGCTATTTTTATGACAAAGAGAATTTTCTGTAGGAGGAACAAAACCGCATATTTCAGATGTAGCTTCAGTATTTATCACAAGAGGGACACCCACAGCCTGCGATATCAGCGGAAGATACGATTTTATACATGCTTTGCGCATACCGCAGCTCCTTATATCCGCTGATATTTCCAAACGTCCGTATCTGTTTTTCGAAACAGTTACATTCTTGATTTTTAAATCATGTTCGGATATCTTTTTCATTATCGCACGCTCTGCTTTATTATCAAACGTAACACTCAAATCGACCTCATTTGCAAGGTTTTTAAGAATCTCCGACATACTCTCAAGCTGTGCCGGCAGCATTTTTTTTGTCTCCTCCATTCTTCTGCGCCACAGACAATCCATGCGCCAGACTTCAAATCCGTTTTTTATTTCTTCGATTACAGCCCCTATATTCGGACACACATTTGCAACCGCAGGAGGAATCTCTGACGGAAGTATTTTTCCCTTACACTCGAGAATACTTACAATCACGCTGAAAGACTGATAACTTTTATAAAAATTGGTTTCCCAACAACTGCTGCAAAGCAGGCATCTTTTACATACTTTATCCGTCATGCGTTCTACTATCTGCATCATATCGTCGCAGCCTCCCACTGACGCTCCGTCAGTAAAATCACTGCATACAGATGACATTTCATGCAGAATTTCTGAAAACCCATTCAGCTTCCCTACCGCGGTATTTCGCAGCTTTACGGCGTAATTGACTTTTACTGTAGGAATCTTTACACCGGAAAGCTGCGGCAGTTTTAAAAACTCTGTCATTCTCTCAGGAAGAACTACAAATGCGATAACTGCAAAACCAACCTCATAAAGATTTATTATAAGCTCCTTACTGCCTGAAAACAGTATGGCAAGTATGAGGTTTCCTATTATAAATCCGGCACACACACCGAATTTTTTGTATTTATTAAATAATCCCGCCAAAAATCCACTGAATCCGTAAACGGCAATTATTGCGGCAGATATTTCATTTCCAGATGCCGCTTTTGAGGCAGTGATGAGTATGCCTGAAATGACGCCGCAGGCTGCTCCTGTGCCAAGTCCTCCGCGATAACTGAATACCATCACAATAACAGCGCACAGTATTCTCTTCAGAGATACCTCAAGGAAAACTATATCGGGAAGTCCCATAATGCTGATTGCAGCAACTATTGCGATACAAGCCATTTCTTCGTTTGACATAACTCTACGTCCTATATCGTCGGTAAAAATTATCAGAACATTACGAAAAACATAAAAGGCAGCAAATCCGATTATTGCCTGTAATAAAAGCACAAATATGTCGGAAAACTTTGCTGAAGACATCGCAATTGCCACAACCGACGCTCCGATTGAGCACACAAAATAAATAATTCCTGCCTTTACGGAAAAAGGCAGACGGGATTGCTTGCTGACTCCGCTTTTTATTTTCATTACCGAATAAAACATAAGCATAACAAGAACTGCTATAAGTACCTGCCACCATTGCATAAGAGTTACCGAGCCGAGCAGTATGGCAATACCATACATCAAAGCATTCTCTTTTTTTAAATTACAATCCTCTGAAATAACTGCCGCCGCAAATGCCGCAGTTCCGAAAGGCATTATACCGCCGGGAAGCCACGCCCGTCCCATAAAGAACATAACAAAACACGTTATCAACGTTTTTTTATCAATATGTACCTCTTTTAACGAAAATCTCACAGGCGATGATTCAGCCTGTACATTCTCTCTTTTCATTTGTAAATCCCACCTTTTCAAATGAAATTTACCATATGTGAACGTAGTATTTTGTCGAATTAAGGAGAATAAAAAAGAGCCGCCTCAATTTTTTAGTTTGAGACAACTCTTTTCATAACCTAAGCGGTAAAATCATTTATCTTTCAATTAAACATCTTTAATTGACAAATCAATTCTGCCCATCTTGTCGTATCCGATGAACTTAACCTTAACGACATCTCCCTCTGATACAACTTCTTCAACAGTTTCAACGCGACGGTTAGCAAGCTTTGAAATGTGAACGAGTCCTTCCTGACCGGGGAGGAATTCAACGAATGCTCCGAACTGGAGAATCTTTGTAACCTTACCCTCGAATACTTCGCCTACTTCAAGGTTTCCTGTGATGCCGTCGATAATCTTCATAGCTCTTTCTGCAGCAGAAGCATCTACGCAAGCGATGTAGATAGTACCGTCTTCGTTGATATCAATCTTAACACCTGTTTCTTCGATAATGCGGTTGATTGTCTTTCCGCCGCTTCCGATTACGTCACGAATCTTATCTACAGGAATCTTCATGCTGAAAATCTTGGGTGCGTACTTTGAAACCTC
>JAFTXL010000047.1 GCA_017464985.1 Clostridia bacterium
AATAGGTTATTCTTCGTGTCATTGGTGTCATGTTATGGCTCATGAATCGATTGAAAATAATGAGATTGCAAAAATTCTCAATGAATTTTATGTGTCAATAAAAGTAGACAGAGAAGAAAGAACAGATATAGATGCCGTATATATGGAAGTATGCCAAAAGATGACAGGAAGCGGGGGATGGCCGTTAAATTTACTACTGACGCCGTCTAAAGAGCCGTTCTTTGCAGGGACATACATTCCGGCGAAAACGTCAGGATACGGCAATTTCTTATTACTTTATTTGCTGAAAAGCGCGGCAGCAAAGTGGAGGTCAAATCCGGAACTGATTAAAAATACGGCATCGGCGGTGAAATTCAGGGTAAACGAGCCGCTTTATTATGAAAAGGGCGAAAATCTGCCGCCTGACGAAGAAACTGTATATAGAAAGACATTTGAAGAACTCAAATTAAGTTATGACAGCAAGTACGGAGGATTTGGCATAGCGCCTAAATTTCCGTCGGTGCACAATCTTATGTTTCTTTTGCGATATGCTAAAACCGATAATGTATCTGAAGCGGCGAATATGGTGTTCAATACTCTTGAATGTATGTACAGGGGCGGTATATATGATCATCCGGGCGGAGGTTTTTCCAGATATTCAACTGACCGTGAATGGCTGATTCCTCACTTTGAAAAAATGCTGTACGACAACGCTATGCTTGCGTGGATATACACAGAGGCATATGCGGTGACAAAACAGACTTTTTTTATGGATGTTGCAGTTTCCGTTGCCGATTATGTGATAAGAGAACTTAAAAATGAAAAAGAAGCGTACTACGGCAGTCAGGATGCGGATATCGGAACTGAAGAGGGTAAATATTATACGTTTACGAGAAATGAGCTGATGCAGCTGCTGGGGAACTCGGACGGAGAAATTTTCTGCAGCAGATACGGTATTTATGACAAGGGAAATTTTGAAAACGGTCTGAGTGTACCCAATTTACTTGACGAGAGCCGTTTTCTTGAAAATACAAAACATGAAAATTTTCTTTGCAGAAGCGTGTACAGCTATCGGAAAAGCAGATACGGAATAAGTACGGACGATAAGATATTGACGGCATGGAATTCCATGTTTATATCGGCTTTATGTAAAATATATGCAATGACCGGAAATGTGCAGTATTTAAAAAATGCGTATGATGCAGAAGCTTTTATTGCGAAGAATCTTATCTGTGATGACAGACTGTATGTCAGATGGTGTAAAGGCGAAAGAGCCGTAAACGGCAAACTGGAAGATTATGCATTTTATATTATGGCTTTAATTGATTTATATAAAGTGTCATTCAATGCAGAGTATTTACTTCAGGCTGTAAAATATGCCGAGATAACCTTGGCGCTGTTTTTTGATGAAAAAGAAGGCGGTTTTTATATATATTCGTCAGAGGATGAGAAGCTTCTTACCAGACCTAAACTTCCGTTTGATACTGCAATGCCGTCGGGAAACTCTGTAATGGTTTACGTGCTGCTTAATCTTTTTCATTTAACCGCAAACCATGAATGGAAAGATGCGTATGATAAACAGCGAAGATATATGCTGAGAATTGCGGATGAATATCCTGCAGCTGCGTGTTTCTCTCTTTACGGAATGTTGGCAGACAGTAATGAAACAATGGATATAGTTTGTACAAATCCGACTTCAGAAGATATTAAAAAGTTCGCGGAATTTTCTGTCAGCAAACCGCCTGTATTCACCGTGATAAAATCAGGTGATGACGGTTTGCTTGAAAAAGCCGCTCCGTTTACAAAGTATTACGAAAACAAGAAAAGAGCTTTTTATATCTGCAAGAACGGTAAATGTACCGATATGCTCACCGGCATATGACGATGTTTTTGATGCTGGGATCAAAACTAATTTTCGCCGCGCTGCGTCCGTTTCATCGTTCGGGAAGGACGCAGCGCGGTAAAAAATCAGAAATCCGCTCATGCGGGGCGTTGCAGAATACCACAGAAATTCACATAAATTACCATTCAAAAAAATATTGACACGTATGTTTGGCCAATAGTATACTTGTGTCGAAAAAAGAGATATATCCTGGGGTGTACGAGAAAAACCCGTATTTTGAACCTACATCTCATATTCGGGATCCGATTTTGATGATTCGGAAACAGGGCCGCAAGCTTAATAGCTACCGTCGTTCAGACGTCACCAGCGGATGGTTGATGTATCACAAAGGAAACCCACCTGGCTAACTGCTGGGTGTCAAAATCCGGGGGCGGCATCACCGGGGTTGTCTTTTATTTATATGATTATTATTGACATATTGAAAACTGCGGAACGTTATACGTGGTGATTGAATAAGTCAGGGGTGCTGAATAATTCGGCTGAGAGAAATATTTTGTGTGTTTCAACCCTTAAACCTGAAACGGATAATACCGGCGTAGGAAGAACTGATCAAATATACATATTATTGTTAAAAAGTGTTCTTTTCACTCTCAGCTTATTTAATTTACATCCGGATGTAATAGTTATACTCGAAGTGAAAGGAATTTTTTATGAAATCAAGCAATAAAATCAAACGTATTGTCACAAGCGGCGTTCTCATATCGCTTGCATTTGTGTTATCGATGATTAAGATTTACGACTTGCCTTACGGCGGTTCGATAACTCTTTTCAGTATGGTACCTATTATATTGCTGAGCTGTATGTACGGTGTGAAATGGGGCTTCGTTTGCGGCTTTGTAAACGGAATTCTTCAGGCTTTTATGGGAGCGGCAGTATCAAAAGCATTTGTCGGTTTGGATGCGGTGAGCACTGTATTGATGTGTTTACTTGACTATTTAGTTGCGTTTTCTGTATTAGGATTGGGCGGCATGTTTTACGGTAAGATAAAAAACAAGACACTTGCGGCTTCACTTGGCTCGTTTGTGGCTGTGTTTGCAAGATTTGCAGCGCATTTTCTTTCAGGATGGATTCTTTGGGGAGGATATGCGGAATGGTGGTTCGGAGAATTAAACAGCAAGTTTGGCGATACAATGCTTTCGTCGTTTTCCGGTCAGGGCCTTGCGGCTGTGTATTCTTTTTGCTACAATGGCTCATATATGATTCCCGAGCTGATAATGACTGTTATAGGAGCTGCGATATTGGTATCTGTGCCTGCGGTGAGAAAGCAAATAAGGACAAATATATAGTTGCCGGAGTCAAAAAGTAAAAATCAGAAAGTGCATACGATATATCGTCGTTATCAATAATGCTAAACACATTACACAATATAGGATTGCGGAGAAAATTAATTTCACCCCGGCATCATACATAAAGTATTATGCTTTCCGGGAATGGCTTTGACGAACAAGAAGTACTCATCAAATGAAAAAGTATTGGATTATATAGCATGCTTATAAAAATAACAGTCAACATTGAGATTTGCATTTAAATCTGTTAATATATACGAGTAACAGATTTAAATGCAAGAATTTGTAATATCTTTCCTGAAAGAGGGCTGCTATGAGTTTAGATTATGATAAAAAAGAAGATATTGAGCTTATATGCAGCTGGAGAGATGGTGACGAGTATGCTTTTGCCGTTTTGTTTAGCAGGTATAAGCAAATGGTACGCGCTGTTTCAAGACATTATTTTCTGATAGGCGCGGACCATGAGGATCTTATTCAGGAGGGTATGATTGGTTTTTATAAAGCTATTCAAGGATTTGATGAGAACAGGCAGGCAGAGTTTCATTCATTTGCGCGTATGTGCGTAGAACGTCATATGATGACAGCCGTTAAAACTGCTGCAAGGAATAAACATAAACCTTTAAATGATTACATTTCCACCAGTACGGAACATAGCTCGGAGGAAAGTGGAAAAATTGATCTCTATTCAAGTCTTAACGCAGGTATAGAGGACGTTACAGATCCGGAGGAAATAATATTAAACCGTGAAAAAGCAGCTATTATAGAGCGTGAAATCGAGTCAAAGCTCAGCAGCTTTGAAAAAAACGTGTTTGACTTATTTATGAACGGAATGACATATCAGGAGATGTCATTCGCTGTCGGCAAGCCTGAAAAGTCTATCGATAAT
This sequence comes from Clostridia bacterium, assembly GCA_017464985.1. Next base: position 4,055 of record JAFTXL010000047.1, read on the forward strand.
GCTATTCAACGTATTAAAAGAAAACTCAAAGCCATCAAGCAG
>JAFTXL010000048.1 GCA_017464985.1 Clostridia bacterium
ATGCAGGAGGATGCGGGCGAGCCTGAGAAAAATTGTCCTAACTGTCACAAGGATATTATGCTGAGCCGTCTGAAAGAAAATATGATGACGTGTCCGTGCGGATATCATTTCAGAGTTGGCTCGCGCTCACGAATAAGAATGACAGTTGATAAAGGTTCTTTCAAAGAGATGTTCAGAGATTTTCAGCCTGTGAATCCGCTCAGATTTCCGGGATACAAGGATAAAATTGAAGCGGCATATGAAAGCAGCGGAGAAATTGAGGGCGTTCTTTGCGGAACTGCCAGAATTGACGGTCAGAGATGCTGTTTATTCGTGATGGAATCGTCATTTATGATGGGCAGCATGGGAAGTGTAGTCGGTGAAAAGATTACGTCTTTATTTGAATATGCCTTAAAGAAGCATTTGCCGGTGGTAGGCTTTACTGTTTCGGGCGGCGCGAGAATGCAGGAGGGACTTTTATCGCTTATGCAGATGGCAAAGACAAGCGCGGCTGTTAAAAGACACAGCGATGCGGGCCTTTTGTATATTGCTGTACTGACTGACCCGACCACAGGCGGAGTTACGGCGAGCTTTGCGATGGAAGCGGATATTACACTTGCGGAGCCGGGGGCGACAATCGGATTTGCAGGAAAAAGAGTTATTGAGCAGACTACAAAGCAGGCTTTGCCGGGCGGATTCCAGACAGCGGAATTTGTTTTGGAACACGGATTTATCGATTCGATAGTTGCGCGGAAAGAACAGAGAAATGTGCTTTCGGAACTTCTGAGAATGCACAACGGAGGTTAATCAAATGAGTCAGATCCCATATGACAGAGTAAAACTTGCCCGTGATAACAGCAGACCTACAGGTATTGATTATATAGGCAATATTTTTACTAACTTTATAGAAATGCACGGTGACCGTCTATATGCCGATGATGCCGCTATTGTCGGAGGCATTGCGAGGCTGAACGGTGAGCCTGTAACTGTTATTGCAATTGAAAAAGGTCATACAATAAAAGACCGCGCCATGAGAAATTTCGGTGCTCCTAATCCGGAGGGATACAGAAAAGCTCTCAGACTGATGAAGCAGGCTGAAAAGTTCGGCCGCCCCATAATCTGTTTTGTTGATACATCGGGAGCGTACTGCGGTATAGGCGCGGAGGAAAGAGGTCAGGGACGCGCAATTGCGGAAAATCTGATGGAAATGACAACTCTTTGCGTTCCGATCATATCTGTTTTAATCGGAGAGGGAGGAAGCGGCGGAGCTCTTGCTCTTGCAGTCGCGGATCGTGTATGGATGATGCAGAATTCTGTATATTCGGTTATTTCTCCTGAAGGATGCGCAAGTATTCTTTGGAAAGATGCTGCTAAAGCAGACCTTGCCGCGGAGAGCTTGAAACTTACTGCGGAGGACGCAAAGACACTCGGCATCATAGAGAGAATTTTGTCTGAAAAAGATATCGGTACGCAGGTATTTTATGACAGAATCAGAACACTTTTGCATGATGAGATATCAGAGCTTTCAAAGGCGCCTGAATTGCTTCAAAACAGATATGACCGTTTCCGAGCTATAGGTGTAAAAGCCGAAACTGAGACGAATATGCTGTAATTTATAGTCAGAGGGAAAAAGAAAATGAGTATTTATCAAAATTTTTGCAGAGAAGTTGTTGATGAGACAGGCAGACTGCAAAGTATAGAGCTTGAATATCCTGATAATTTTAATTTCGGATACGATGTTGTGGATGCCATTGCGGATAAAACACCTGATAAAAGAGCAATAGTATGGTGTAACGTAGAAAATGAAGAGAGAATTATTACATTTGGAGAGCTAAAAGAACTTAGCAACCGTGCCGCAAATGTATTTTCTGCGGCAGGGCTTCGCAAAGGCGACAGAGTAATGGTGCTTTTAAAGCGTCATTATGAGTATTGGATAGTAGCTGTTGCGCTACATAAACTCGGGATTACTTTGATTCCCGCAACTAATATGTTAACTGTAAGTGATTTGGTGTATCGTTTAGAAGCGTCACAGGCAAAAGGAATAATATGTACACCAAGCGATGGTGTTGCTCAAAAGGTAAAAGATGCGGTAGAAGAAACAAAACTGCAGTGTAAATTATGGACTGTTCAGAAAGATGATGACGGATTCTGTAATTTAACTAAAGATATGGAAAATGCGGCATCTGAGCTTTCTCGTGCTGATACGCTTGTAACAGACCATATGCTTTTGTATTTTACTTCCGGTACGACAGGGTACCCGAAAGGAGTAATACATGATTTTTCTTATCCGCTTGCGCATATTGCAACCGCAAAATATTGGCATCAGGTTGAGGATGGGGGGCTTCATCTGACAATAGCTGAAACAGGATGGGCAAAAGCGTCATGGGGAAAGATATACGGACAGTGGCTTTGTGAATGTGCTGTTATGGTATACGATTTTGATAATTTTGACCCGAAACAGATATTAAATGTTATAAATCATTACGGCGTAACTTCTTTCTGCGCGCCGCCTACCGTTTACCGTTATCTTGTAAGAAAGGATCTGCCTGATATGCCGACATTGAAACACGCGTCAACTGCCGGTGAAACATTGGCTCCGGAGGTATACAAGCGTTTTTCACAGCAGACAGGACTTGAAATATACGGCGGATACGGCCAGACTGAGACAACTCTTTTAATTGGAAATATGGTAGGAGAAAAACCGACTGACGGTTCTCTCGGAAAGGTATCTCCTTTATATAAAATAAAACTTTTAGGAGAAGACGGTCAGGAAGTTCGCCAGGGAGAAGTAGGAGAAGTTGTAATTGTTCCGCCTGAAGATGGAAAGCAAGTCGGCGTATTCTGCGGATATCTCGGAAACGAAGAACAGTATAAATACGTATGGCGCGGAGGTGTGTACCATACCGGAGATTCTGCATGGCAGGATGAAAACGGCGTATACTGGTTCCACGGAAGATTTGACGATTTAATAAAAACAGGAGGATTCCGTGTAGGACCTGATGAAATAGAAAATATACTCATGGAACATTCCGATGTTGTTGAGTGCGGCGTTGTCGGTATTCCCGATACGCTCCGCGGTCAGGCTATAAAAGCATTTATTGTCCTTGTGGGTAACTGTGAACCGTCAAAGGAGAAAGAAAAGGAAATTAAGGATTTCTGTAACGGAAAACTTGCTGAATACAAGTGGATACGCAGTATTGAGTTTGTAAGAGAACTTCCGAAAACCATAAGCGGAAAGATAAGAAAAACTGAGCTGAGAGCTTCGGGTACTGAGCAATAATTATGATGCAGCGCGATAAAAGATTTTCAGCAGAGAATATAGGTTTTTACTTAAAAGAAAAACGTAATATTGTTATATTCGATGAGCTTGAATCGACAAATACAACACTTAAGGGCATGGCTGAGAACGGTGAATCTGAAGGAACAACGGTGATTGCATACAGACAATCCGGGGGAAGAGGAAAATTAGGCAGAACGTTTTTCTCTCCTGATGGCGGAATATATATGAGTTTGCTGCTGAGACCGAAAGCTGATTCATTTAAAGCGTCTATGATCACTGTAGCTGCTGCTTCTGCTGTTGCTGCGGCGATTGAAAAAGTCTGCGGCATAGCGTGCGGAATCAAATGGGTCAACGATATATTCTATGACGGAAAAAAGATTTGCGGTATTCTGACCGAGGCAGAGGTTAATCATAAAAACGGAATGATGAATTATGCAATTCTAGGAATAGGAATAAATTTATACAAACCGAAAAATGGATTTCCACGTCAGCTTTCCGATACTGCAGGTTATCTTTTTGAAAACAGAAAATGCTTTGACGAAGCGCCGAGGTTAATTGCCGAGATTGTAAACCGTTTTTTTGATTTTTATTACGAACTTGACGGCAAGAAGTATTTGGAGGAATACCGCAAAAGATCTGTGCTTATAGGCAGTGAGATAGTTTATACAAGTGAAGACGGCGTAAAAAATGCACGAGTGACGGGAATAGATGACTGTGCCCGTCTTGTGATAGAAGAAAACGGAAGAGAGATAAAACTTTCAGCAGATACGTGTGTTGTGTGCAAGTAATTGTATGAACGGAATGTGCAATTTTTTTAAATTTGGGAAATTGACTTGGAATAATTTTCATATATAATTATTTCAAATAAGGCATGAAAATTTTATCGGAGATAATTTTATGGGAGATATTATGGAAAACATGATTGAAAATACAGAAGAAATATTGGAAAATCATATCAGCGGATTTCATAAGTATGTATTCGAAACACCTGCACGCGTAACTTATGTGAGCAAGAATTTGTGCGATATGACAGGTTTTTCAAAAGATGAACTCTCAGATGAAAAAGAAGACGGGTATGTTCTTTTAATATATCCGGATGATAAGGGCAAATATTGCAGTTTTATAAACAGCTTTGCCGACAAAGAGCAGACTGCGACACTCCAGTACCGTATTGTAAAAAAAGACGGTACATTGTTGTATGTAAAAGATACAGTTGTATCAAAAAAGACTGAGGACGGTAAAATTATCGGTTACTCTGTGCTGTCTGATATTACAGAGCTTAAAAAAGAAAATGAGAGTCTGCGCTTTTTAAACGACACGGTTCCGTGCGGTATTATACGCTTTACATGTGAAAAACAGCCACGTGTTACATATATCAATGACCGGATGCAGAAAATGCTGCGTTTCCCGGAAGTAAAAGCGGGGGAAATGGATTATGAGGAAATATATAAGGACAATATTTATTTAATTATTCCCATTGAGGACAGAAGGCGTTTTCACCATCTATTAAAACATGTATATTCAAAAGATGAGTCAATTGCGGGGGAGATAACTATTCTGCGGTGTGACGGTACAAAGGCATATCTTTACGGTTGGGTTTCTAAGCGTGTAAATGAACACGGTCAGGAGGAATTCCAGAGCGTATGTATGGATATTACCGAAAAATACAGAATGAAAAAGGAAAATGAAAAGGACCGTTATATCAGCGCGCTTGCGGAAGTATACGATAAAATTTTTGAATATAACTTTTTAAATAATACAGTAAGATATATGTACGGACACGGATTCGATGTTCTGAGACAGATAAAGAATATTCCTATGCAGCTTAAGGACGGTACAGAACACTGGATTGATACTATCGTATTTGAAGAAGACCGTGATTCAGTAAGAATGTATTTTGAAAAGATTTATCAAAGCAATTTACGCTCAGAAAGCGGCGAACTTCCTCAGATAAAGTTCAGAGCTGTTTCACGACATGGCGATATAGATACATATATGGGAATATTTATTGCTATGGATGAGTCTGTAGGTCTTTTCTGCTGCCGCGCTATTTCTTCTGAAAATGAAACGGATTCACTTAGAAATGAAAATATTTCACTTAGAACTATGAATGAAAGTATGCATGACCTTGTTATGCGTTTTTCTGAGGGTTTGGTTGCTTTTGAAATAAAGGGAAATTATGTAAAGCCTCTTTACTCAAGTGAAAATGTACGGCGCTTTTTTGGGTATTCAAAGGAAGAATGGATTCCGATGACTGAAAAAGGCCAGCCGTTGGAACAGTTTATATCAAAGTGCGGAATAAAGTATGAAACAGTACAAAAGCTGCTGGAGGAAAACGAGGCAGAATTTACGTATTTTGATATCAAGTCAAATGCTGAGCGAAGAATCAAGGCGATATGCTCGCGTAAATTAGAGGACAGCGACGCTCCGAGGTATGTTATGCTTCACAATCTTGACAATAGGTCATACGATGTGAAGCCAACGGAAAAATCACGTGTTTATATAAGGACATTCGGATATTTTGATGTATTTGTAGACGGAAAGCCGATTTTGTTCAGAAATAAGAAATCAAAAGAACTTTTTGCGCTGCTTGTTGACAGGCGCGGCGGATTTGTATCCTCCGAAGAGGCTATAAGCTTTTTATGGGAAGATGAAGAAGCCAACTCTGTGACTTTGGCAAGATACCGCAAAGTTGCATTGCGTCTGAAAAATATTTTAGAGGAATACGGCATATCTGATACTGTTGAGGCTATTGACGGCAAGCGCCGCATAGTTACAGAAAAAGTAGGCTGTGATTTATACGAGTATCTTTCAGACAGTGAAAAGTATGCACAGTTGTTTAAGGGCAGTTATCTCACGAATTACAGTTGGGGAGAAGTGACACTCGGCGAATTGTTGGGTAACTGATAAATTATTATTTATGATATATGTGTCCACCGGTAAATTATATCGGTGGACATTTTACTTTTGTACTTTAAAAATGATACAATGCGATGAGGTGTTTTTATGGAAGAATATAATGCAAAGTCTATAGTAAGAAAATACAAGCTGATACTCGGAATACTATTTGTTGTTTTATGTGCTGTATATATATTTGCTATGACCAACGATATAGGTTTTCAAAAAGTGACCGCATCAGTTATCTTTTTGGTACTGTGCTATTGTCTGAAGACCTATTTTAGTAAAAAATATGTGATGTCTGCTTTAACAGAAGAACTGAATCCTGTAAAGTACCGTGATATTCTTAATGAAGGAAAAATATTCTCATATGGTGATGTTGAAAGAGTGCCCGCCGCATTCTATAACGGAGATTATCAGACAACAATAGATATATGTAATTTAAGAATTAGTGATAAAAAATACAAAAAGTATAAATATTATTATCTTTGTTATATTGCACGTTCGTATTTTATGTTGGGGGACACCGAAAAACTTGCATCGGTATGCGTAGCTTTTGATAAATCGGTCAGTATGAAAAAAAATGAAGAAAAGCTCAGGCAGAGATATCCAATTTTTAAAGTTTATTCCCTTTATCTCAAAAATGATTTTGCTGCATGCAGAGAAATATATATAAAAATACTGAATAATGAGAAACTTATGTCATCAGTGTGGCAGCAGGCACATACACGTTTTCAATATGCTGTTATTTGTTATAAATTCAGCGATTTGGACACAGCAAAACAGAACTTTGAATTTGTTGTAAGTAATGCACCGAAACTCAATTTTGCAGATGTTTCACGGAAGTACCTTGAATGTATGGAAAACGGCGAGGCATATATTGCAGAGCATAGAGAAATTCTACCTTCGGAAAGTTTCTCTATGCCTCTTTATAATAAACAAATGAAGAAGTTTCGTATAATGAAAATTGCAGTTTTTATTGCTGTGTTTATTTTGGTATTTTCTATTTTATACCATAAAACATTACGTGACAAAGCGGCGGAGGAATATGACAGAGAAATAGAGGAATTTTACAGCCGTGTAAATTCTGCTGTTTCAGAAATATATACTGATTTTGAAGTGATAGATGTATTCAGCATCCCATACAACGGAGAGGATATAACTACGGTATGTGTTTGTGATACGGAAATGGATGGCTGGATTGCAGGCTGTCTGTATACATATAAGGAATCGGATAAATATTATTTATCTCTTCAAGGCAGCGGGATTGATACAGGAGAAATATATTACGGTTCATGTTATCCGTCGGATTACAATATGTCATTTAAAGTAACAGATAATCCGGATGAAATTCCTCCGGATGCGCACTATATTGAAAAAATGGAATTTGAGGATAAAGATTAATATTTTTGTGTCTTGGAAATAGAGAAAAAAGAAATCTTA
>JAFTXL010000049.1 GCA_017464985.1 Clostridia bacterium
CTCGTATAACACTTCCTGAACAAACGTACTCTTTCTGTACGATGACATATCATCCGACAAAATATCATACTAAGAATCAAAAGCTGTATAAAAATACTCATTTATATTTTCTATGCTGCCATAAAAACTGATCATATAATTTTTAAAACTCTCCATTACTTCTTTAGCGTTATTATCAGCAGTAATATCTTTCAATATATCACTGCCTGAGAAAAGCTCTACCGCTACAATGTTGCTCGGATTTTTTTCGTACGCAGAGGCAAGATGTGTGTATGCGTTTCTCGCAGGATACAAATTATATTCAGAAAGCGTCACACTCCAATAAGTGAAATGAGACATAAAGTCATCTGTTTCCTCCTGCACTTCCGGTTCGTCAGCGTTTAAATTTCGCACTTCCGTATATCTGACATACGTTTCCTCAAAGTCCTCTAAATCAATTATGTCAAGATACTCATCATCTACGCTCCAATAAAAGCCGCTGTCCTCATAGTCAACATTGAGCTTGGTGCCTTCCTTTTCCCCGTAAGTATACGTATAAATAAATGAATATAATTCAGAATCAACAGTTATAACATACTGTTCAAACTCATTTGCCGACTGATATATTCCGTTTGCATAGGACGGAACCATAATATCCGACTGACTTATTCCTCCCGATACATTTCCTTCGAACACAGCATGCGTATCGCAATACTCGGGAACTTCATAATCCTCATCATCCTCAACTTCTTCTATTACTTCGCCCAAAACAAGGAATATGAAACTGTCAGATGAATTTTCTTTGTTTCTGACACCCATCACAACCTCCTTTCCGTTATGTTCGCTGCCGAAATCATAAGACAATTCTTTAACAACACTTCCGTCAGAAAGCGAATATACCGCTGCTTCAATCTTTCCGTTTTCCACGGAAGATGACGCAACAAACAAATATTCATTACTGTCATTTTCAACAAAATGACCTGTAGCTATAATATACGGAGCATTTTCATAAAACTCCGGCGTAATTTCCATGTAAAGCATTCCGTTACAGTCAAATACGCGAATTGTCTTGGCAGCATCACAAAGCACTTCATATGCTGCTGTAGCAATCAAAGTGACACTTTTCTCACCTATAACAGTATCTCCTGCCGCTACCGCGACACCGCCTACAACCTCCGGTGAAAAAGCTAAAAACTGATTGACACAAACCTGCTGTTCATTTAAGACACGTACAATAGTGTAGTTATCCTTATGATGTCCCTCGCCTATAACCATAGCAGGAGCGGAATCAGCTGTATAATCATCCGTATACGACTCCGTAATACATCCCGTATTCAGTGATGGTGCAGTATAATAAACACTGTTATTTACACCATTGCTGACAAACACGGGAGATACCGATTCGTCCTCCGAAAGATACGACACACTGTCTGTTATGCCGCTGCTGAGACCGTACATCACTACTCCCGGTTCAAGAGCGCCCTGTTCTTTTCGCAACAACACGGAAACCGTAACAGAAACAGCAATATACGCCACTATTACAACTGCAATTATAATATATTTTTTTGTCTTATTTTTCACTTAAAATCACAATATTATGTTTTCTTGATATGGTATCATAAAGAAACTTTCAGAGCAATACAATAAAAAGTTACGTTTGTAAAAATTTTTATATGTATTTTTATTCACTGCGGTTTACAATCTCGGAAATAATACAGAAAAACATCGAAATCGCAGGAAGCGCGGCACTTCTGTCAATACAAAAATCAATTATATCATTTACGGTTTCACTGTATATGCCTGCCATTAAGTACACAGCAGCACAAACGGCGCAAACAGCTACAACGATGCTGCTCAACATCCCGGCCGCAATAAGACTTTTAGTCCATGCAGAACAACCTGAAAAAAATTCAAAAGCAGTTTTATCCGCTTTTTTCAAAAAAGAAACGAAACGTTCAACCATATGATTCACCTTCCTTACAAATTTGATACATTTAAGTTCAGTGATATTCTATAGCCGTACATACCGTTATTCAATGGAAGCTTATACCGGTTGTTTGCACAGACGTTTTACATCATTTCTTTTCTGCCGCATCAAGAATAAAATCAAGAATTGTACTTATTATCGGCAAATTTATATCTGCAATCCATCTGAGCAGCATGAGAAGAAGCGCAAACACAACCGAAAAACCTATTGCCGAGCCGACTCCTTTAGCAATCCCGTTTAAGAAATTATTCCACAGACGCTTATACGGATGATCGGTAAAATAAATATAATCAATACTTTTCATTTTTTCGATTTTCTCCGCAATCCAATCAACCGTCTCTTCAATTTTTTTAACAGTACTCTTATTATTTTCCTTCCTATCCGACATAGCTTACCTCTTTTAATAAATGAAATGCATAATCCTATATCCACATAGGGCAAACTCATATCCACTTCGATAATATTGAAATGAATTCTCGGTTATGCTATATTTTTACCAAATTATTATGATAATAATTCATAATAATTACAAAATAATGAGGTCACGCTTATGTTTAAATTGGTAAATTTAACAGCAGAATGTCTCCATGAACCGTTGGGTGTAGAGAATAAGAATATACGCTTCGGTTGGAACATAGTTTCAAATCAAAGCGGAGTCATGCAGGAGAGTTACAGAATTACCGTAGCAACATCAAAAGAAAAAGTTGATACTCCCGATATGTGGGACAGCGAAGAAATAGTCTGCGGACGTTCAGATAATATTGTATACAAAGGAAAGGAACTTTCATCCTCTACCGAATATTGGTTTACGGTAACTGTAACAGCGCAAACTCCTTCCGGCCCCTGTACGGTTTCGGCCGAAAGCAGCTTTGAAACAGCTCTTTATGACGAAAATTTCTCTGCAAAATGGATTGCACAGAGAGAATTCAGATACACTTGGGCTTCATATCTGAGAAAAGATTTTAACGTACCTGACAGCAAAAAAATCAGCCGTTGCCGTGCGTATTTCAGCGGTCTGGGTGTTGGCGAACTGTATATTAACGGTAACAAAATCGGAGATTCAGTATTTGACCCGGCTCAGACAAACTATGAGAAAATTGTCCCTTATGTATGCTATGACGTAACGAAAAACATTACATCAGGAGCTAATGCAGTCGGAATATTGCTCGGCGACGGTTGGTATAACCAAAGACAGGCATGGTATCAGATAACCCACTTCGGCGATTGCCGTACATTGCTTGAAATCCATATCTTTTTTACCGACGGAACTGTTCAAAAGGTTCTCTCCGACGAAAGCTTTAAATGCGATTTCAGCCCAATCACCTATAATAATGTATACGGCGGCGAAACATATGACGCACGACTTGAACAGGACGGTTGGTGCTCTGCAAACTTTGATGATACATCATGGAAAAACGCTGTCTTTATGGATCCTCCCGGCGGAAAACTTACAAGCCTTCTTATACCGCCTATCAGAAAAGTACGAGAGGTATTCCCTGTAAAAATGACAACCCGACATGAAGGAAGTAACGATCAGGTTTTCATTTATGATATGGGAGAAAATTTCGCAGGCTTTGTACGTATAAAAATACCCGATTCTCCCCCAGGCTCACGCTATGTTCTCAGATTTGCAGAAGAGACAGATTACTCAGGAGGGCTATGGTACACCTCTACAGGATCTCAGCACACAACTGCAATGCAGCAAGATATATACATCGCAAAAGGGTTCGGCCGCGACACGCACTGGGAGCCAAGATTTACATATCACGGTTTTAGATATGTGGAGGTATCCGGTGTTCAGACATTCAAAGTTCCCGAAGATGATTTTCTTATAGGATATGCCGTAAATACTGATTTGGAATCAAAAGGAAACTTTGTATGTTCAAACGAATATATCAATAAAATACATGAGCTCATGCGCCGTACAATTTTATCGAATTATCACGGATTTCCCGAGGACTGCCCTGTTCGCGAAAAATGCGGTTGGCTCGGTGACGCACAACTTGTCTCCGAAGCTGCAATTTTTAATTTTAATATGTTTAATGCATATGAAAAATATCTTGAAGATATTCGCACGTCAAAAGAAATATACGGAACATGGCAGATGATTGCGCCGGGCAGAAGAACATGCGGTAATGCAACTCCTCTATGGGGCTGTGCTCAAGTGATAATACCTTGGAATATGTATGTACATTATAACGACATATCTGTACTTGAAAAGTACTATGATCTTATGAGCGAGTGGATTGAACACGAGTTAAACCGGTCAAAAGACTATATCATAGATGAAGGTCTCGGTGATTGGTGTCCCCCGCGTGCAACAAGAACTGAGGCCGATCCGAATGGAGAACGATTTAGACTCCCTGTCGCAGTAAGCTCTACGGCAG
>JAFTXL010000050.1 GCA_017464985.1 Clostridia bacterium
AATAAAAATCTGACATACGCATACACATTGTACTGTTATATGCTCCGAAAGTCAACAGTATTCGACAAAGCTGTTGCAAGATGATTGCGTAAAGCCTGATGTTCAATGGATTCCAGAGCTACATCTTTTTGTAACAGCCGCTCCACTGCCTCCGCAGCGTCTTTCAATAAAGAAGCATCCGAATAAATATCCCCTATTCGGAAAGAAAATTCCCCACTCTGGCGGATACCGAACAGATCGCCTGGTCCACGCAGCTTTAAGTCTTCCGAAGCAATATAAAAGCCGTCATTTGATTTGTTGAGGATTTCCAGTCGCTGCATGGTCTCTTTCTTTTCATTGGAGCTGATAAAGATACAATAACTCTGATGGGCGCCTCTTCCTACACGGCCTCTCAGCTGATGGAGCTGTGACAGGCCGAAACGGTCTGCGTTTTCTATTACGATGACTGTTGCGTTGCTGACATCGACACCGACTTCAACAACTGTGGTCGTGAACAGAATCTTGATTTTCCCATCGGCAAACTGTCTCATTACAGAATCTTTATCAGCACTTTTCATCTTGCCGTGAAGAAGTCCTGTAGGAATGTCCGCAAAAATACTGTTTGAAAGTAAATTATAGTTATCTGTTGCGGAAAGCAGGGGAGTCTCAATATCGTTACTGTTTTCGACAAGTGGATGAATAATATATGCCTGCTGTCCGGCGCGCACGAGTTTTTTTATCCATTCATAAATTCTGTTATGCATGGAACTGTCTACCGTATACGTTTTAATCGGAAGTCTTCCTACAGGAAGTGCTGTGACGGATGAGATATCCATGTCGCCGTAAAGAATAAGCGCAAGCGTTCTGGGGATAGGTGTTGCTGTCATGACAAGAATATCAGGCGATGTGTTCTGCATGGAAAGCAAAGACCGCTGACGTACTCCGAATCTGTGCTGTTCGTCAGTTATCACAATTCCTGCTTTTTGAAATATAACGTCATCCTGAATGAGGGCATGAGTTCCGATAATACACTGTATTTCACCGCTCGCGAGATTCCGTTTGATTTCTTTTTTGCGCGAGGCTGTGAGCGCTCCTGTAAGGAACGCTGTATTTATTCCGAGCGCAGAAAAATAATTGTTTATATTTTTATAATGCTGTTCTGCCAGAATTTCCGTGGGCGCCATGTATACAGCCTGATATCCGTTTGATATGGCTTTAAACATGGCGAGCATGGCAATAACTGTTTTTCCTGAACCGACATCACCTATGACAAGACGGTTCATCATGAGCTTGTTTTCCATGTCTTTTTCAATATCTTCCCAAACGCTCATCTGTGCGTCTGTAAGTGTGAACGGAAGAAGGTCTGTAAGAGCATGAATATCACACGGCGCAAAATCTATTCCACGTTCTATTTGATTGCAGCAATCTGATTTCATCAAGTGAAGCATAAGCTGTAATTCAAGAAGTTCATCAAACGCGAGCCTGCGGCGCGCACTTTCAGCTTCAGTAGTGTCCTTTGGAAAATGAATAGTATTAAGAGCATCTTTTTTACTCATCAGCCGGAATTTTTCTGATATATCGTGCGGTACGTCAATCTGCATTTCCCGGTAACCTCCGGCTGCATTATAAGCCATGCGCAGTGCTTCAGATACAGCGTTGCGTACAGTACTTTGTGTAAGTCCCTTTGCAAGAGGATATACCGGCTGACAGCGCATAAACGTGCTGAGTTTTGATTTGCTTGAAGCGTCTTCAAATACAGGATTCTGAATTTCAAACTGTTTTGCAAATCCACGCGTGACCTTTCCGAAGAAAACATAATAACCGTTTATTTTTAATGTGCGCTGAATATAATTCTGATTGTAAAAAATGATGTTTAAGGTGCCTGTTCCGTCTGAAACGGATACGGTATGCAATGTCAGATTTCTTTTTAACTGTCTTTTGGATATGCTTCGTACATATGCGCATAATGAAATCTCGTCATTTTCTTCAAGTTCGCATATCTTTTTTATAATTGTCCTGTTTTCGTAACGCACAGGATAGAGTGTAATCAGGTCTGAAAGCGTATAAACGCCGAGTTTTGCAAATGCGGCGGCACGCGCATCTTTTATTCCTTTTATTTCGGTTATATTTATTTCTTTAATTGAGTTTTCCATATACAACACGCTCTATTCCGCCGTAATCGCGTATGATTTTAATATCATAAAAATTATTCTTCATCAAATCGGCAATATCTTTTGCCTGGTTGATACCTGCCTCAAGCAGCAGACAGCCTCCTTTGTTTATATAAAGCGGAGCTTTCGATATTATTTCTCTGTATGCTGTAAATCCGTCTTTTCCGCCGTCAAGCGCTAAAAAGGGATCGTGGAGTTTTACTTCATCCTCCAGTTCTTCAATATCGCCAGTAGGAATATACGGAGGATTTGACACTATTATATCAAATTTTAAATCTGCGTTGTCAGAATTATTTGACGTAAACGGTTCAAAGTAATTTCCGCAATAGAAAGATATGTCATATGAAGTTTCGTTGCTGTTTATAGCATTTTCACGTGCTGTATCAAGTGCTTTTTCAGATATATCAGACGCATGTATATCTGCTTCCGGTAAATAATGTTTCAAAGATATGGCTATACATCCGCTTCCGGTGCACATGTCAAGAATTTTAACTGTGTAATTTTTGTTTTTTAATTCAGAGATTTTGTTTGAACATACGATTGCTTCCTGTACAAGTATCTCTGTATCGGGGCGGGGGATAAGAACATTTTCATTAACTTTAAATTTCAATCCCATAAATTCAGCGTGTCCGATAATGTGCTGAAGCGGTTTTCCGTTTGAGCGTTCGCTTGCCGCTTTTATTATTTTATAGTATACATCTTCGGAAACGGCAAGCGAACGCTCAGTGAGCATTTGGAGTTTTGTAAAGCCTGCGAAATGCTCAATAATGTAATCGGATTCAAATACGGCAGCTTCGATTCCGAAGCTGCCGAGCATTTTTATTAAT
>JAFTXL010000051.1 GCA_017464985.1 Clostridia bacterium
ACCGCATAAACTTTCAAAAAAGAAAGTTCTGCCGAATCTTTTTAACCCTGCCCAAAAAAGAGGCAGATTGAAAAGCAGCATCAAACCTCCCACAGGAAAAATATTTCCCGTTATATCACACACTGCAGAGGCCAATCCGGAAATTCCGCCCGGCGCAACTTGCATCGGAATAAGAAAAAAATCACACGCGGCAGCTGAAATAAAGGCTCAGGCAAATACCAAATATACCCGTATTAAATTTTAACGCATACCGTTAAAATTCTTCATATTGCATAGTATTGTATTGATGCCTGAAAAGTATTCAAAATATTCTTTAAAATAAGCAAAAATAACACTCAAAGATGCAAAAAATATGAACTTTCTTCCTATTTAATATATGCATTGTTTCAATGCATTTCTACAAAATGTAGTGTACGAAAATTTTATTACGCTCAACATGTCAGGGCAAACGCATATTGAAGCATTGAATAAAAAAACAGCTGCGGCAAAGCGATAATATTCTTTCACTTTGCCGCAGCTATTTAATTCTCAAATTGAATAACTTCCGATGTTATTACTTATCAGCTTTCTTTGCCGCTGCTTTTTTAGGCGCAGCTTTTGCAGCTGTTTTCTTTGCCGCAGGTTTCTTTACTGTAGCAGCAAGAGTAATAATATCATCCATAAGGCCGTTTATAATAACTTTACCGGCTGCAGCAGCTTTCTCAGCTCCGCATCTGCCGCAGATTACCTTTTCGATTTCAGCAGCAGGGCCAATAATTTCTGCAGTATGCTCATAGTAGTTATACGGCTCACAAGCAAACACACCATTCCGGTATGCGATATAGTAAATACCTCCGCAATCCTCGTCAGACATAACAATCTGTATTGCAAAGGGTTTTGTTATAACACTTGTATCAGCCTCTGCAAACTTAGCCTTAATTTTTGAAAATCTCTGTTCAAAAGTCATTATTTCTGTACTCCTTTTTCATTTACATTGATTGTCGCTTATGTTAATTTTTCTTCCATAAGTACATCATATGCACAACACAATAAATAAAAGCGTTTTTTAAAGACATATTGTATTAAAAAACGCTCGTATATACTATATATAAGCAAAATTCGTTTGTCAAGCATATCATTTTGTACTTGAAGCCTTTTGACGGTTATTCTCCAAATGCAGCGTATCCTCGATAGACATCTTACGTATTATGTTCTTCACTGTTATATCAATTCCTGAATTTTCACGGTAATCTGCAGGATACGTAAAGTCAACTCTGTTCTTTATCAACAGCTCATCAACTTTTTCTTTATCTCCCTCCTGGTACACAGCAATAGAAGTACCGCCGTACGCCTTAACCATTTTCATGCAAGGAACATCAGAAAGTCCGTCACCTATATAAATCATATTTGAAAAGCGTACACGCTTATTGTCGTCAGGCATTGACCGGTTTAAATCAACGTCATTTGATATATCGAGAATACCTTTATTTATACGGTATACAAACTGCGTTTTATTCGTATAGTTTACCGCAGCTTTAGGCCATACAGCATTATTATTTTCACCGTAATAAAATTCGCTTGCGAATATCTCTTTAAATTCTCCGCTTATCTGTGAACCCTGTATAATCTCCTTCAACCCCGATGAGATTACATAATGTTCAACAATAGCATTTTGTCTTCTGCCGTATTCATTTATACGTTCAAACCACTCATGTACACCCGGAAAAAGCTCTACTTTATTTCCCATTGAAACAAGAGTTTCACGGCTGAGTTCAATGCCCTTTTCTCTTGCGCGCATAATCATTACATACATGTATGCTAAAATTCCGTCCATATGCTCTTTATGAGCAAGACCGTTTGCCTCACGCCAAAATTCATTTGCCTCCATGCCGAGGCTCGGAATAAACTGGTATTCCTGCATATCACGTGTACACAAAGTTTTGTCGAAGTCATACATAATAGCAATTATAGGCAGTGACACTTTTACTCCTCCTTGCTGCCGCTTTGCGGCAATGCATTATTCTTTTTTTTTCCTTTTTCATTATATGTCCAAAATTTATTTAATATAAAATTTAAAGGTACTGTTATAAGCAAATTTATTATAGGAGCGATCATTCCGGAAACAGAAATCCATTCCACCTGAACGACAAGAAGCAGTTCGCTTAAAAGAAACGTTGAACCGTATGCAATGTACGACCGTATAAGAATCTTTCCTTTTGACCGTTTTTTATCGTCATCTGCTTTAAACACAAACGTACTGTTTAAAAAGTATGCGTGCAGAACACTTATAATGAATCCGGCGGCATTTCCTACTATATACAAATCAGAATTTATAAAATAGAAAATATAGTAAACAATAAGCGAAACAAGTGTGTTGCTGACGCCTACTATTCCGAATTTCACAAACTGTCTGAATCCGTTGTACTTATCGTCTTTCGGAAGCCAATAGCACAGAAACATAAGCCCTGCAAAAACCGCCACTGCAAGCACAGCGAAAATCGTATTTTTTAAAGTACCCCTTTGAATTATAAAACTTATGTCTATAAGACCAAATATCTTGAGATTGTTCTTAGGAATACCGCCCGGAAGAACAAATAAACTTCCGAAAACAATAATCGCAAGAGATACGGCAAAAAATGCGACGGTTACTTCTTTCTTTATATTAAAAAGCCCGTAAAAAAATGCGGCCATGTCTTTTATAGCTGATACAATCAGCATAATAGAAAGAATCAAAATACAATAACTTGATATCTTCGTGCCCACAAATCTCGTCCATTGACCTGTGACAGGGTTCACACACGCCGGTCCGGATACAATAACCGTAAGTAAAAACAAGTACACATAGTTCATCTTGCTGTGAACACGCTCACTGTCAAGGAACATTATAACAGGAATCAAAAACAGTATCAGAAGATATGTTGCACAAGTCTCCTGGAAGCCGTATATAACCGCAACGCAAAGAGCTGCCGTTTTCCAGCGACTTTTACTGAATAAAGCCGAGGCACAGCAGGAGAAAGCCATAACAAATCTGAACATCTCGCCGACTGATATAATTGTTTCTTTTGACATATTCGTCAAAGAAAGCGGCAAAACGAGCATTTTCGCAAAATTAAGCTGAACGCCTGTGCTGAGCTGCCTGTTATCATTCACTCCGTATGCTGTTAAATTTACCAAAAGCGCTTTTATTCCTTCAAATCCGCCATAATAGCGAAACATCGGAACAACAAACAGCACAGTGCAGTACACAAGCGCACGGATGAGATCTTTATATCTTTTATCTTTCAAAAGGAACACGGCAAAAACTATAGGATAAATTTTTATCGCAGAGGCAATGGCCAAAGATATAAGTCCTATCTCACGCAGAACTTTATTTTTCGAATCGTACGTAAGAAAAAATACCAATGACAGTATAAATGCCACAAGAATACTGTTTGCGCGTTCAAACTGAAATATCATCGGCCCGGAGAAAACAGCTCCGACCGTAAACAGGATACGTTCCGCCTTTGAACCTTTTTTATAATAAACCAACACAAAAAACAAAAGTATTGAAGTTATTATCACATATATAATATAAGGTATCATATACTGCTGCATTTTAAGGACATCGTTGTCAAAATATGCAGTAGGTTCATCTTCCAAAAATCTGTTTATATATCTTTGTGGAACAAATGAAAGCAGAAACTTGTACATACAGTTTGACAGAGGAGGATATAACACTCCGCACGCATACGGATCCTCAGCATTCTGAAGCATGCTGTTAAAGAAATCCATAAACATTTCGCCCTCATCAGCAAACAGAAGCGCCTTAGAGCTTTCTCCGCCTGTTATAAACAGCACAATAAAGAAAATAAGAATATTTGAAAACAGAAATGCATAAAAGAAATGCTTATAATACACTTTTTTTTCACTTTCCATTATGCCGCACCTCCTTGCGGAAGAGCTTTTTTGCATGCCTTTGCAGCTTTTCTATCAGCAAATAATTTGCGGATTTTCGGTATAATATATACCAATGTTTCAAGGCACGCCAATCCGACCATTCCCAATACAGCCAAACTTGATATCTTGGTAGGCATGTATCTTGACCATCCGACCGTATTCGGGTCAGGCATTACAATAGGCGCAATCGACATTATCATAAGGAACAGATATACATACGTCAGCAGATTGTTCTTCTTTTCAGAATCAAGAAGCATCATCACGGGAATCAGGAAAAATATAAGCAAGTAGGTGGAACACGTTCCCTGAAATCCGTATATAATCGCAGCGCACATCATAGCTGATTTCCAGTTATCTTTTATAAAAAATGCGCAGAAAACACATGCGCCGGTAAGCGCAAATCTGCATAAAGTCGCAAGAGTATCCGCGCCGGGCAATGAAATACGAAGCACGCCCGTTATATAATAAAAAAGCTGATTAAAGTTAAGCTGACCGTTTATATTTGCCGCAGTAGCGGTTCTTCCTCCTACTCGCGAAATACTCCCGAGCATCAACTTTATACTGTTTATACCGTCATAAAATATAAAAAACGGAAGCACGGTAAATATTACACAATAAACTCCTGCCCGAAAAAGCTCTTTATACTGCTTATTTCGGAAAAGAAGCACGCCGAGAGCAATCGGGTACAGCTTGTATGCCACGGCAATTGCCAAAAAAATTAAAGCCAGCTCCCGAAGCACTTTTTTTTCAGAATCATAAAAAGAGACAAAAAGCAATGAAAAGATCAGCGATATAATTATGTTATTACCTCTTTCCAGCATAAACAGGAACGGCGTCGATAAAAATGACACAGCGGCAAACATTAATTTTTCCCTTGCTCTGCCTTTTTTACACAGAAATACGGTAATCAAAAAGGCAGTAATCATAATCATAGAGAAAATGATAAACTGAAAAACAAATCCCTGATAATACTTTAACTGCTGAGGCTGCGCCGTCTTTGTAGGATCAGAAACAACGTAGTTATACACATTTTCAGGAATAATAGTCAGAAACAGCTTATAAGTAATCGTCGCAAGCGGCGGATACATTACGTAATTCTCATACGGGTCAACAGCGTTGTATATTACGCTGTTATAGTGGTCCATAAAAGAATCGCCTCTGTCCTTGAAGAATACAGACTTAAAGCTGGCGCCTCCTGTCATTTTACCCAGGATTAAAAACACCAAAATGAAACAAGCCATTGCTATATAGAAAAACGACTTGTAATACACTTTATATTCTCTTGTTCTTAAATCGCGAAACTTTTGCGCAATATTCAAAAAACATCACTCTAATCTTCAAGACATAATTTCTGACTTATGTATGATAGCAGATAACAAAACGATATTCAAGCAATATGCTTGACTGAACCGGAATTTCCCTGAGTTAAAACGGCGTAGTCATACCATTCTTCGCATTCAGAATCATACGCCAAAAAGACAATCGCTTTATCGCTTTCAAAAGAATTATCAGCAGAACCTGAAACAGTTATATTTCCTCCGTCAAATATAACTTTTCCATTTTCCGAGCAGCTGGTATATTCCGCTTCGTTTTCATTTACATCGTAATTTTCCGCAGAATACACTCCGTCAACGCATTTAAGCTTCCACACACCCTGCGCTGAATCATTAAACTCCTCCACATTGATACCCATTTGCGCAAGCTGCGTCATAACCGATTCAGACACCGCCTCATCAGTATTCTTTACAACAACAAGTTCCAAGTTATAACGTTTTATCTCATTAAAATAGTCGCCTGTTTTTGTTATCAACTTAAAATACTCCTGACGGGCATTCAGCGCATTTATATTCCAGCTTGAATAACGCGCGTCTCCGCGTCTGTCGGCTATGTCATAATTAGATTTAAGGTATTCTCCCAAATACTGTGTAATCTTTCTTGAACCGTTTGTGTTGAGATGGTCGTTATCTGTCCAATAATCCTCGTCCACTAGTTTCAATTCCTCATCCATCAGATTGAAATTGATAAATTCGATACCGTAGCTCTCTGCAATTTCAGCAACAGAATTATAATACGGCTGCTCTTCTGTTCTTTTTCCGGTCGGTGACGCAGTGAGGACAAGAGGCAGATTATTTTCCTTGCATAGTTCAATAATTTTTATCAAGTATTTTTCCTGCTTTTCATAAATTTCTCCGCATTCTTCTATTTCCGAAACATCTACAAGTCCCACATCGCCGCTTCCATATCTATATGACGAACCCTTGTCATTGATTAGTCCCTCCGATGACGGAAAATGCTCAAAATCATTTTCGCTCAGCGATGCATATCTTTGATGATAAAGAGGCAGACCTAATAAAAGGTCGTCCCACCTGTCAAAATATGCAGAAACGCAAATCGCCTCTAATTTATTAATAGAAAATTTCATACCGGAAACGTTCGTCACCTGACGCGGATAATCAGAATGTTCTCTTGCAACGGCCGCTGCGTAAGTATCAAGAACAACTACAGTCGGGCTCTGCGTTTTTAAAGCCTCTTTCAAAGAAAAATACGAATTCCAAAAAGGCTGTACACTTCCCCACAACGCATACCCGGACATGCCGAAATTTTCCCACAGCAAAGCAGTATCAAAATTCATTCCGCTGTGACTGCTTCCGAGCAACAGTACATCAATAGTATTTTCTTCCTGCTCATATAAATTCTGCATAGTTGTAATGCCGTCTGTTCTCTTAGGTATGAGAACTCTGTTCATCCACCACAAGCATCCCGCCAGAACACAAACAAACAGCAAAAGACTTATACTACGTTTTATGCATATATTGTATTTTTTCATTTACTCCTCCTCAGAACCCTGCGTATATAAATGCGCTTTCGGAAAATTCAGCTCCGTAAATACCGAATACAACAATTGCAAGAATCAGGAGAAGACATGCCGCATATCTGAACACTGTGTTCTGCCTTAAAATATCTTCACAAGTTTTTCCTTTTCACGGTACACAGAAACAATAACAAAAATCAGAACAGATACAATCAGAATATTCCATTCAAGCGGCTCTATACCTATGCTGAAAAGTGTTCCGTCCATCATAATCCACGGATTCCACTCAGAACACATCTGTTTAAAATAATCAACAGCCACACTGAATGATCCCGCTCTGAAAAATACCCATGCGAAAGTTGTCATCACAAAAACACAAAGACGCTGCCAAAGCTTGTACACTGACGCTTCTCTGTCAATGCCAAGCTTATTGCATATGGCTTTTCTCTTTTTTAAAGTTATATTTCCAACAATCTGATATACAGCATGAATTGCGCCCCATATTATAAAACTCCATTGAGCTCCGTGCCACAGACCGCTGACAAGAAAAACTATCATTATATTTAAATACTTACGGAAAGTTCCTTTACGGTTTCCGCCGAGCGGAATATATAAATAATCACGGAACCAGCTTGTAAGAGATATATGCCAGCGTCTCCAGAAGTCGGCAATACTTGTAGCCAAGTACGGCTGTCTGAAATTTTCCGAAAGGTCAAATCCAAACAGTACAGCGCAGCCTGTCACCATGTAGCTGTATCCCGCAAAATCACCGTATATCTGAATCGAATAAACTACAGCCGACAGAAGCAATACAAATCCTGTATACTCTCTGTAATTGCTGAATACTTCATTTGTAAAAATTGCAATTCGATCTGCTATCACAAATTTAATAAAAGCACCCCATAAAAAGAGATATATTGCCTTTTGAAAATTACTGTATTTAATTTCACGCTTCTGCTTAATCTGAGGCAGCAGCTTTGTACTGCGCTGAATAGGTCCAGAAATAATTGTAGGAAAAAAGGATACAAAAAGAGCAAAATCAACAATGTTTTTTTCGACACCGGTCTTTTTCTGCATCAGGTCAAACAGGTATGTAGAACTCTGGAATATAAAAAATGATAGTCCTATCGGCAAAAACAGCTCCGGTAAATTTATATTCAATCCAAATCTTCCAAACACATTGTTGATATTTTCTTCCATAAATCCGGAATATTTGAATATAAACAACATACTGAAATTCAGTACAAGAGATATTATATAGACTGCTTTTTCCGCTTTCAGATTCTTTTCTGAGAGACGGTGTCCTATTATTCCCCCGAAATATATTATAACGATGCTTAACAACAAAAAAACAACATTGTCTAATCCGTAACTTGCGTAAAAAGCAAAACTGCCAAGCAGCAGCAGTAAATTCTGCAATCTCACTGATTTATGAAATATACAGTAAGCAATAAATAATGCAGGAATAAAAACCGCAAGAAATAAAAAATCAAGAATCTCCATATATACCTCTGAATAATTTTTGCAATGCATTTTAAATTTTAACATATCCGCGCAGGCAAAGTCCACATAAATGCTGTAGCCATTCAGGGCAAACGCATGAAACTTTTTCGTAAAAAAGAGCTATAAATGCCACGAGTTCTCATGGGTCAAAAAAATTTGTATAGACCACGCGATAAATCCTTGGCTAACAAAAAATTTCAAGTGAAAAATAACCATGACCGTGGTATAATTATTATTTAATAAGGAAATTAGTTTCTCTTATAATAATTTTTATACACTTTTGGAGTTATCATTGTGGAAAAAGATTTAAACAAAAAAGCAGTCACCGCCGGCATGTGGTACATTGTATCAATATTCCTTATACGCGGAATCTCATTTATCACTACACCTATTTTTTCGAGGATTCTCACCGAAGCACAGCTCGGTAATGTAAAAACGTTTGAATCATGGATGTATCTTTTTACACCCATAATGGCGCTGAGCATGTACGACAGTATTGCGCGCGCAAAATACGACCATGAAAATGATTACAATCAGTACATTTCATCAGTTCAAACACTTAATATACTATTTACATGCGCTGTATTTCTTATATCAATACCGTTTTACAGCACTGTTTCAAAGCTTTTGGACATGAGTCTTCCTGTATATCTGACATTCTTTTTGTATCTGCTGTCTCATCCAAGTGTTCTTTATATGCAAAACAGAGAAAAGCAGCTGCTGAACTATAAGTCAAACATTTTGATATCAGCTCTTATGTCACTTCCTCCTACGCTTATTGCCCTTGCGCTCATCTTTATCTTCAAAAAAAGCGGCAGTACCGCTCTTGATGAAGCAAGAATAATTGGAATGTTTATTCCCCAGGCAATTGTAGGTTTCGTTATAATCATACTGTTATACAAAAAAGGCCATACATTTATAAATTTAAAATATTGGAAATACGCGCTCAAATTTTCATTGCCGCTGATACCTTATGCTTTGTCGGTAATTATTCTCAATCAAAGCAACCTTTTGATGATCAAAGCAAGCA
>JAFTXL010000052.1 GCA_017464985.1 Clostridia bacterium
CGCAGCAGAATAATTCTCCGCTTAACAAAAAAGTTTCATGCGTTTGACCTGAGAATTTTCTATCTGCTTGTGGGAATTTACGTACAAATCGGATACCCCATCTCGCGAGATTTCTACATTGCCCTGCCAAAGCCTTACACAATTACTCAAGCGGAACATCAAGATAAAGTTCTTCTGCGTACGGGTCAGTTACCGCATCCGCTGAGCTTTCACTTGCCGCCCCTGTTACAATTGATAAATCACGCGCAAACTTAACGCTCATATCAAATCCGTTTTCAAGTGTTCCCATACTGTCGCCCGCGCAAAAAATCATGACAGAATCAATATCTTTAATCTCTGTTGCGGTATTGACGATGGAATACACAAGAAGTTTCATTTCATCGGCAGACGAAGGCAGATTTTCTCCGAAAGTCCTGTTAAAGCTGATTTTTGCACATCCGTCTTTTACTTTTACGCTTTCAACTTCTGCGCCCTCCGGGAACAGGCTTTTTGCCGTATCTGTATTTTTAGGGCCTGCAAGAAGCTGAATCACAGCAGACGATACAAGATGAGAAACTTTCTTGTCTTTAGAAGTATACTCAGTAAGCACCGTTTCAGAAACAAGACCGCTGTTATCTGCAGACGGATAATACAATTTCACACTCATAAAATTTTCAAGTGACTCTGCCTGTGCCTCCGTCATTTCAAGACTGCTTGAAGCAGAATATGATTCCTCACCGTTTAATCCGTCACTGCCGTCTGCTTTATTACATCCGCAAAAACACATCATAAGAGCTGCAATTGCAGCAAGCGCTGTGACATGAATAAATTTTTTCATAAATATACACCTCAAAATATTACTTACGCTTATCTAATGATATTTTACGTGCAGCAGGATTATGCATTTTTGCAGCAAAAAAACCGTTGAGCCGTGAAAAATTTTTTCACAGCTCAACGTCCTGCATAATTTAATTTACTTTTATATCAAAATTTTATCCGTTCATTACGATAATTTTTGAAAGAATAATTTCGAGAAGAGCTTTTATCTCCTCTGCACACTCCATGTATTCCTCCATATCTCCGCCGTAAGGATCTTCAACATCAACACTTTCGTCATCGTCGCCTGACGGTCCTACCGCAAATTCCTTCAATGTAAAAACTTTGTCTTCATACTCATCATAAGTCTCAGTAATGGCATGCTTTTGTGAGTCTGTCATGGTAAGAATCAAGTCAGCATCCTCCACCATCTCCTCATCAAGCTGCTTTGCCTTATGTTTGTCACAATCCATACCGTAAAGCTTCTTTAAAGCCTTAACTGCATATTCACTGGCTTCATCTCCGTCTACTGCAAAAAGACCTGCAGATGAAGATTTAATATCACCTTTTTGTAATCGGTCCTCATCTGAAGCTTCTTCAGAAAGCTTATCCATAAGCTGCTCTGCCATGAAACTTCTGCATGTATTACCGGTACACACAAAAAGAATGCGCATATCAGAATTTCACTCCTCTCAATGTACTGTAAATATTATTTTACAAATATACCTTTTATTTATATCAAAAAATTTAAATATATACAATGCCAATTTTTATAAAATATGCACTTTCACTTTGAGAATTTACTATAAATTTATTTTTAGTTTATTTTCTGTACAATATAACTATTTGTCGGCATTGATGACATTTCCGCCTGCCGACCTAAAAAGTCTGTTCATAACAGCATCGCCTACACCGCCGCACGAAACAGCCTCAGCAAAAACTTTCTTCACACCAAGCTTGTCAAATTCTCTTAAAAGTTTAAAAAGATTTGACGCCTGCGCAAGACCGTCATCCGCGCTGCCCAATTTCAAGACGTGTTCAAATTCTCCGTAAGTATCTGCGTTTTCATCAGCAGCAAGTATTCCCACGGGAATGCCGTCCTTCATACATTCGCGCGCCACGTTCTTGATTTCACGCACAATGTTTTCTCTTTTTCCGTCATATATAATCACTTCCGCCTCAGGAGAATAATGTGTATATTTCATTCCCGGAGACTTTGGATTTCCAATATCACAGTCGTCGCCGCCTGCATGCGACGATTTCCAATCAAATTCATCTGCATCATAATAAAGAACAGTTATATCCTCTAATGTAACGGCACCCGGTCTGAGTATAACAGGCTTTTCACCGGAAATATCAAGCACTGTAGATTCAACACCTATACCGCACGCACCGCCGTCTATTATAATATCAACTCTTCCGTTTAAATCCTCTATAACGTGTGACGCAAGAGACGGACTCGGCTTTCCGGACAGATTCGCGCTCGGCGCAGCAACAGGCACACCGGCAAACTCTATCAGCTTTCTTGCAATAGGATTGACAGGCAAACGAATACCTACTGTCGAAAGGCCGCACGAAACTTCAGAAGGTATATCATTATGTTTTGAAACAATCATAGTAAGCGGACCAGGCCAATATTTTGCACCTATCCTCTCAAGCATTTCGCGCTGCTTTTCATTACATTCTGCAACACCGTCAAGCATCGAATAATCTGAAATATGCACAATAAGAGGATTGTCCGCAGGTCTGCCCTTTGCTTTAAAAATCTTTTTCACCGAATCTCTCATAAAAGCATTCGCTCCGAGACCGTATACCGTCTCGGTCGGAAAGCATACAAGAGCACCCTCTTTTAAGCGTTCCGCGCAATACTTTAAAACTTCACAGTCAATATTTTCAGGATCAATTTTAAAAATTTCCGTTTTTCTATCTGCTGTCATCAGAATACATCTTCCGTTCCGTTATTATTTCCCTCGGCAAGCTTCTTTGCTCGGTCATTTGTTATAAGCGCGTCAACGATTTCATCAATACTGCCCTCAAGAATTTCCGTAAGTTTATATAATGTAAGTTCTATTCTATGGTCAGTAACACGGTTCTGAGGATAATTGTATGTTCTTATTCTCTCGCTTCTGTCACCTGTTCCGACCTGATTCTTTCTGTCTTCAGCGATTTCATTTATCTGCTGACCCTGGTACATATCAAGAAGCTTTGTTCTGAGCACTTTAAATGCCTTCTCTTTATTTTTAAGCTGCGAACGCTGGTCCTGACATGTGACAACAATACCTGTCGGCTTATGTGTAAGTCTTATCGCAGAGTCTGTCTTATTTATATGCTGACCTCCTGCACCGCCCGAACGGTATGTGTCTATTTCAACATCATTTAAATTAAGCTCATAATCAACTTCGTCAGCTTCGGGAAGTACAGCAACTGTTGCTGTCGACGTGTGAATACGGCCGCCCGACTCTGTAGAAGGAACACGCTGAACACGGTGAACTCCGCTTTCAAATTTCATCTTGCTGTATACGCCCTTTCCCTCAATAGAAAAGACCATTTCCTTAAGACCGCCTATTTCCGTTTCGTTTGAATCTATAATTTCCACACGCCAGCCGTTTTTCTCGGCAAACTTACTGTACATACGGAAAAGAACCGCTCCAAAAAGAGCTGCTTCCTCTCCGCCTGCACCGCCGCGAATCTCTACGATTACATTTTTATCATCATTTGGGTCTTTCGGCATCAAAAGCTCCCTGAGTTTTGCCTCTAGCTCTTTCACACTTGCTATCGCGGCATTGTACTCCTCTGATACAAGTTTTTTAAAATCCTCATCCAAAGGTTCTGAAAGAAGCTCCTTTGCCTCGTCTCTTTCTTCTATTTTCGATTTGTATTCTCTGTATGCTTCTATAAGCTCAGAAAGTTCCGCATGCTCTGTCAGTACTTTTCTGTATTCCGACGGATCTCCGAGTATCTCGGGATCGGTTAATTTTTTTGTAAGTTCCTCGTATCTGAACTCGGCTGCCTGCAAATTCTGTAACATCTTTTAACTCAACCTTTCTGAAACTTATATTTCCCGTCTGCACTGAAGCGCCTTCGCCAATGTAATTTCATCGGCATATTCAAGGTCGCCGCCGACAGGTATTCCGTGAGCAATTCTCGTAACTGTAACTCCGAGCGGTTTTAAAAGCTTTGATATATACATCGCAGTAGCTTCTCCTTCTACCGTCGGATTTGTCGCAACAATAACCTCTGAAATATTTTCATCTATTCTTGCAAGAAGCTCTTTTAATCTTATATCCTCAGGCCCTACACCCGCCATAGGTGAAATGGTTCCGTGAAGAACATGGTAAAGGCCGCGAAATTCTCTTGCTCTTTCCATAGCCGCAACATCTCTCGGATCCTCCACCACGCATATTACATCTTTATCACGAGCGGAATTTCCGCATATATCGCACACTTCTTTGTCTGCCATATTGCAGCATACGCTGCAATATCTCAATTCAGACTTGGCTTTAACCATAGTGTCAGCAAATTTCTGAACCTGCTCTTTGCTCTGTCCGAGCAAATAAAAAGCAACTCTCTGCGCAGACTTATGTCCTATACCCGGTAATTTTTCAAATTCCTCTATAAGCTTTGCTACCGATGCCGCATAAACCGCCATTTTTTATTTCTCCCTGTGAAAATTATTATAAAACGGTGCCGCCGTGCGTGCACGCACGGC
>JAFTXL010000053.1 GCA_017464985.1 Clostridia bacterium
ATTTTTGAAGGCTGGGTGACAGATAATGGAACAGCGTTTACAGAATATACAAAAGTAAGCGGCGATATAATAGTTTACGCAAAATGGACAGAGGACGGGAGGTGACGCATGTGAACAGCAAAAAAAACGAAAACGGTGTAATTACTGTCCTTGTTTCTTTAATGCTTATAGGTATTTTATCGCTTGGAACATTGGTTCTTGAAGCAGGAAGATTTCAGGCTGCCAAGACACAGCTTGGAGAAGCAAATACAAGTGCAGCAACATCGGTCATTGCTTCATATAATAATGATTTATACGACCGTTACGGCATTATGGCAATAGACAGCGAATCGGCTGAAGATGAAAATTACAAAGATTATTTATTGTTTAACTCCGACTTAGCATCTGGATACCGAGGAAACAACATTACAAAGTTTTACAGGGTAGATTCTGTCGAGACAGAAGGGCTGTATAATCTCACATATACTTCTGTATTAAAAAGGCAGATTCTTTCAAGAGCTAAATATTATGTTAAGCCTGAGGATTATTCTTTAAATTATTATAATGCTGATACATTTTTTTCAGATATGAATGATAAAGCAGACTATGTGTCAGCACACCTATATTCTGCTGCCAAGGGGCATGCTGCGATCGGTTCTGCCGAGGATATACCGCAGGAAATGCTGAATGCTCTGAAAACTATGCATGAGTATTTCAAAGATGACATAAAATATGATTTATCATATAACGTAACTGTAAATGAAGCATCAATAAACATTCTTCCGAGCAGAACAGGCACGGTAAAGGATATTATAAATCAGAATGATATTGATGCGATAAATAATACTATTAAAGATGCTGCTTTACATATAGGTTCAGAAAGCTCAGCGCTTTCTGCTGATGATGCTGATTCATACAGTGAAATTGATGTCAATATTGACGTTTCTTTTGCGGCAGAATATTTTTCCGATTATGAATCAGTTGAAGATTTGTACGGAAACGCACAGCAGGCAGCTGAGGATTGCATAGATATTGCGCAAAATATTAGCGGAAATATAAATATGCTCAGCGAGGAAAGAGAAACAAATCTGCTGCTTAACTCGTATATTGTTAAGTATTTTCCGTGCCGAAACAATGCTTTAGAGTCTTATACAGGTCCTGCAATCGGTGCGGAATTAAATGATACTGATAATCTGACTTTTTCCGGCGCTTGTGTTGAATATATATTTGGAAACAGCGCAAGTGAAACAGTAAATCAGCAGAGCGCATACGATTACATCCTTACGGCAAGATTCATAAATAATCTTTATAACGCAATGGTCAATTCAGACACATTTGACAGCGGCAATTCATATTCTGTTGCGGCGCATATAGCGTGGGCATATTATGAGACTTGTGCTGATGTCAAGCTTTTAGCGGATTATAACGCAGTTGTTCCGATGCAGAAATACAACATGATATTCTCGGTAAATGAACCGTCAAACGTATATGATGCTTTCTCTGATACACAGGACTTTACTGATATTATGAAAAATATTGGCGTATATGACGGAAACGCATTTAATATCGAGGGGATAGATCAGACTTCATACAAAGACGCTTTGTCTTTAGCTCTTTGGTTTATGCCCAATTCAAATAAATTATTGCAGATTGCCGATTTAATTCAGCTTGAAATGCGATATAAGGAGCAGCACGTTAATCGCGAAACAGCAGAATTTCTGATGAGCGAGCAGAATACGTATTTCAGGACAAAATGTACGGCAACACTTAATCCGATACTTCCTATTATATCTATTGGGACAAACAGCGGTACAGACGGAATATCTTTCCAAAGCATTAAGTATGTTGGTTATTGACGGTGGTTGGCATGAAGAAAAACACACGAGGTATTTTAACTGTTGAAGCATCTATTGTTTTAACATTGTTTACATTATTTGTATTGTTTTTGTTCAGTTTTGCGCGCGTTTACAGAGCGCAGAACGCGGTAAGTCATGCTGTTTTGCAGGCTGCAGACGCAATTGCGCTCGAATCAAATCTGCGTGAATCAACACTGAGCATTGACGAATCGGAAATTCTTGATATTTCCGAAGGATTAACAGGGTCTTCTGCTGTAACACCGGATAATTTTAAAAGTCTGCGAGGCGCGAATCTTTCTGAAATCGCAAAGCAAAAATTTTCAGCCGCAATTTCCGGGTCGGAAGGAGATACCGATAAAATTCTCAAAAAGTTAGGCATCAAAGACGGTCTCAGCGGTATAGATTTTTCTTCGTCTGTAATAGACTATACAAATAATGACATAATAATTTATGCTAATTATGTAATTGAAATGCAGTTTCCAATTATGGGCATGAATGAAATCAACGCAACAAAGGCTTCTAAAGCAAAAGCTTTCAGTGATATTCTGTTTGAAATTATAACTGTTCCGGATAATGCGCTCCACGGCTCGACGGCCGGAAACGGCAGTTATAACTACGGAGATGAAATCGAAATTACAGCAACACCTGCATTTGGATATATCTTCATGGGCTGGGATACCGACGGCGATTCTGTGTCTGATACTTCTGCCGATTTAGTACAGACAATTACCGTTGACAGTACGAAAAAATATACAGGAATTTTTTATACGGATGATTACAGGGTTGAGCTTTCTGTCAAAAGCGGCAAGGGTTCGGTCGAAACTGTTCATGAAGGAATAACTTCAATCGGAGGCGGTGCCTATGAGGGTTACAGCAGTTTGACTGTAAACGCAATTCCCGATATCGGATATAAATTTTCCGGATGGGAAGGGTATTGGTTTAAAGATTTAAACGGAGATAACATATATAATCTGGGCGAATTCAGAGAAGATCTGGCTGATATTGAAGATGCAACATTTGCAATTGATTATATTACCGGTCATTATTGCTTAAGTGCCGTCTTTGAAAAGAAAGAAATAAATATAATCACAATGGTGGAGGGAATTGAAA
>JAFTXL010000054.1 GCA_017464985.1 Clostridia bacterium
TATATTTCCGGTTAATTTTTGTTATTTTTCATATTATATTATTCAGCTGCGGCAAACTGCAGCTTCTGCCGTTTGCCGCGGCTTCAGAATCAATATATCTTCTCTACAGCAAAATCATCTTCTCCGAACATATAGAAATATTCATCTATTAAGACACCTCTCTTTTTATCGGCATATCTTTCAAGAGGCACATTCAGCAGTTCTTTGATATTCTCTCCGTCAGATTCAAACAACACATAACTATCTCTCACGTATACAGAGTTATTATCTTCAACTGGAAAGCTTTCACTCAATCCCAAACCTATAAGACTATTTTCACGGTCTATGTAAAACACCTTCGTATTCATCAAGACTGTACTGATCATTCAAGTTCCATTTAACAAATTCATTCGCCGATTATTATATTAAGCGCAGTAATTTCATTTATCCTGCCGCTTTTAGAATCCATATCAAGACTTGCGCATAAATCTATCTTCTCCCTGAGAGATGCGAGGCTGTACGCACGGCACTGCCTGTAAAGCTTTTTCGCAACAAATTCCGCTACGCCCATCTTAGAAGCTAAATCATATTGATTAGTTCCCGCCTCAATCAATTGCTTTGCATCGTACAATTTTGTATAGTTATTGCTTATCATTGTAAAAATAAATCGCGGTTCGACTCTGTCATCAAGAAGTGTCTGCAAAAACTTATATGCCTTTTCTTTATCATTATCAGCCAAACTGTCTGTTAAGTTGAATATTGTAGCATTAACAGAAAGAGTACATACATCACGAACCATATTTTCGTCTATCTCACCATCTGCTCCGACGCAAAGCACAAGTTTCTCCGTCTCACCTATAAGACGCAAAAGGTCATTTCCTATACCGGCAACAAGAAGCGACACGGCCTCCTTTGAAATACGGCAGCCGTATTTATTTGCATGTCGCGCAAGAATCTTTCCTATCATAAGCTCCGTCTGTCTGTCGCAGGAAAATACTATACCCCTGATCTCAACAGTTTTATACAGCTTACTTCTTTTATCTGCTTCATTTTCTCTAAATATAAGACATACATCACCGGGAAGACTTGCAATAAAGTCAAAATCCTCGTTTTTTACTCCCTGACTTTTAAATATCCCGCTGTTTCTGACAAGTATAACAAGCTTCTCTCCGAACATAGGGATAGTCTCACACGCCTCACGAAGCTTATCGGGAGTAATCTTCCCATCAAAAGTCAGATAATTCAATGTATCACCGTGAAGAATAGAATCGGCTATACCGTTTATATAAAAATCCTTAAGGTACTCTTCCGGACCGTAAAAAAGATATAAACTGACAAATTCAGCATCTTTTATATGTTTATTCATATCAGCTACCGTCATGCCGCTTTTCTCCGCTTTTGCCATATCCTTATATCTTCTCCGTTTCCGAAATTCAATCTGCTTCCGAATCTGACCCGTACAGCGCCGCACAAATCGGTCCTGTATATTCCGTCCGTTTCCGTATACTTTTCTAACCGTTTAACAACATTGTCAGAAGGATGTCCGTACACGTTATTTTCACCGACGCTTATTATATCATACCTCGGCTTTACTGTCTCTAAAAAAACTTCCGAAGAACTCGTATCAGAACCGTGGTGCGCGGCGCACAGCAAATCATATTCTGAATCGCAAAGCGCGGAAAAACCAACTTCTGTTTCCTATTCTATATCACCCTGCAGAATAACACTTCCCCAATCTCCTGAGAAAGACGCAATTACAGAAGAATTGTTAATATTACTGTAACCGTTATCGTTATAGCAATGTAAAATCATTTC
The DNA here is from genome assembly GCA_017464985.1 of Clostridia bacterium. The sequence goes on from JAFTXL010000054.1 coordinate 1,795, forward strand.
CGTATATTTGCCTATCTGTACGCTAATCTTACTCTCAACTTTCACTGTTTTTACTCCGGGATAACTGCCGTATTCCAAAGCCTTAACATCTGTTTCATTTCCAGGAATAAATATTATATCTGTTCTGTGTTCTTCCAATACTTCAACAAGACCTCCGTAATGGTCATTGTGTCCGTGAGACAAAATGACAAAATCAAGCTTGTCCACTTCTTCCTTAAACAACAGAGAAGAAACATCGGTATCGCCGTCTCCTGTGTCTATAAGTCCGGTATAACCGTCCCGCGTTTTAAACAATACCGCGGTACCCTGCCCTACATCGATAAAAAGAAATTCTGCCTTTGACGGCATTGATATCAGGAAACACAGCAAAACACATATTGAGGAACATATCGCAAACAGTTTTCTTTCTTTTTTACAAATAAACAGATATGCTAAAATACAGTAATAAACCAAAACCACAGTAATTGACACCGATGCGATTTTTTGATATCCCAATATGCCGTTTGCGGCACCAGAAGCCACAATATTTAAGACACGTGATGCAGTTTCAACAGGATATGCCGCCACGCAGCAGCAAAAGCCCGACAGTCCGGTTATGTCTGCCAAAACAGTTACGAAACTAGCTGTACATATCAGTTCAGCAACAGGTGAAGCAAACATATTAAGGATAATACCTGAAAAAGAAAAACCGTTGAATGTATTAATCATTACAGGTAGCAGCCCGGCATTTACCGAAACACCGCTTGCGGCGGTTTTTATCAGCAGCTTTACGGGACGTTTTAAATCAGCAGCTTTCTTTTTTATTTTCGGAGAAATCACATACATTGAAATACACGCGCCGTACGAAAGTATAAAACCTGTATCAAATACATTAAAAGGATTAGCAGCAAGCGAAATTAGTCCCGCATTCGCTGCAGCGTTCAGCCCGTCATACCTGCGTTTAAACACAAGCGCAAATATTTTGCATAAACACATAAGAGCAGCACGTATGACAGACGGCGTAAATCCCGAAACAAATGCCATAAAAAAAACAAACGGAATCAAAAAGATATTTTTGGTGACTATACCGTGTTTATTGAATCTGATTTTTTTTAGCATCGACATGACCGGTTTCAATATAAAAGAAACATGAGCTCCAGATACAGCCATAAGATGCGACATTCCGGCTTTTTGAAATGCCTGTTTGTTTTCATCAGACAAATCAGATGTATCTCCTGTCATTACAGACATTGCAACGCTTGCAGTTTCCATACTCATATGTTTCTTTACTGAGCGTTCAATAACCGCCCTTAATTCCGAACTGTAAAACTGAATACTGTGACCTCGCTCCGCGTCTGCTGCCTATATATCATCGTCGTCAGGATATATTGTCCCGTCAATATCCTTTGCCGCAAGATATTCCGTCATTTCAAATTCATGAAAATTACCTGCTTCCTCAGGTATAACAATTTCCGTATCGGCTGAAATATAATTTCTGCTTTCAAGAAGTTCTTTTGTTTTATCTGACAGATATGTACCGCGTATAAGTATTTTTATTTTTCCGCTTTTTAATATATAATCGCCGCTTTTGTTCCACGATGCTTTATATACCTCACCGTAAAAGCAGCCATCTCGCAGCTCTGCATTCTGCATGATATCATCGTAACTGAAATGCAGAATGCCGCAGCACTGCTGCAAAAGCAGCAGTGCTGCGGCTGTTATAA
>JAFTXL010000055.1 GCA_017464985.1 Clostridia bacterium
AAACACCGAACCCAAAAGAAATCCTAAAATAATAAAATATACCGGCACAGGGTATTTTTTCATTGCAGTATCAAGTATTTTTGTTGTCATAAAAATACCGATGATAAGACCCACACCAAGCGGCACCAAAAACGGCAAATACAATGTACTTACCGAATCCATAAATTGTTCATAAATTCCCAACACTAAAAACATGTACGATACACTTATTCCCGGCAGTACAAGCGCCACAGCAGATATGAAGCCCGCAAACAGAAGCAGCAAATAATGCGCTATTCCTCCGCCTACATCTATCCCACCTGTCGGAATAAAAGAAATTGATATGACAATCGCACCGCCCAATACAATATACAGAGGAAGTTTCCACGAAAATTTCTTTACGGTTGATTGCTTAATCATAAGAGGAATACCGCCTGCTACTGCGCCGATGAAAAAATAAAGCATCGGTTTCGGAAATCTCTCAATCAAGGACAATATCGGATTTGCAAAAATCACAGCTCCCACTCCTGCGCCGCCGGCAAACACTAACAAGAATAAAATATTTTTCTTAATGTCTTTTGTAAATGAGCTGACAGCATTTATGAGCTTGTCATATATTCCTATAATCATTGCCATTGAACCTCCGGACACACCCGGCACCAACATTGTGCTGCCAACGAAGCCTCCTTTAAGTAATGTAATCAACCAATTTTTCACAATAAACCTCCTTATTATCCGGGAAATCATATAATCAAAATTTGTATCTGCCGCATAAATTTATGCAATTTCCCATTACCGCGCTCTATATCCGCAAAATAACCGCTATCAAATCATAATACGCAGAGCGCTGTATTATTATGCATTATCCTAAATTCAGATGAACTAAAACTCAAATAGAACAAAAAGCCTCCAACGTGATTACGAGTCATTCACTTAGAGGCTTTATTTTTTAACACTTAAATCAAACTGCTTTTACACTTTCAATTAAGGATTTAATCTGTTAGGGCCTCTGAAGATATACATAGCTTCTTTGATTCCTATGCCGAGGAACAGCATTGTAAGACGGTCTACGCCGAGACCGAATCCACCGTGCGGAGGACATCCGTATTTGAAAAATTCAAGATAGAATTTAACATCTTCTGTAAGACCTTTTTCGTCCGCCTGCGCCTTAAGCACGTCATATCTGTGTTCTCTCTGCGCTCCCGTTGTAATTTCAACACCGCGCCATATGAGATCGTAACCCTGAGGCACGCTGTTTTCGTCACGCATATGATAGAACGCTCTCTTTTCTGCATCATAATCTGTGATGAAAAGGAACTCATGTCCGTATTTTTCCTGTACCCATTTGTAGCTGAGTCTTTCTGCCTCTGTAGTGAGGTCGCCTTTTTCCTCCGCAGGTACTGTGTAACCGTAATTTTTTTCAAGCTCATCATACAAATCGCAAAGCTTTATTACCGGGAAAGGAGTTGTCGGAACTTTTACTTCAAGACCGTAAAGTCTTTCTATCTCATCGCCGTATTTCTCCTTAACTTTTATGAGCATATCTGTCAAAAGTTCCTCTTCGAGTTTCATCACATCGCGGAATGAATCAATGTAACTGAACTCTAAGTCAAATCCTGTAAACTCTGTTGTGTGTTTGCTTGTATATGACTTTTCCGCACGGAAAACAGGACCTACTTCAAAAATCTTTTCGAGGCCGCTCGCCATTGCCATCTGCTTATAGAACTGAGGGCTCTGTGAAAGGTATGCCTTTCTGTCAAAGTATGTAAGTTCGAAAACATCGGAACCGCTTTCGCTTGCAGCCGCAATAAGTTTAGGTGAATGTATTTCCAGGAAGTTCTTTTCTGTGAGAAAATCACGCATAACCTTAACCATATATGTCTGAAGCTTAAATATAAACTGATTCTGTTCTGTTCTCAAATCAATCCACCTGTAGTCAAGCCTCTGGTCAATTGATGAACGCTCCAGATCTTTTCCCTTGCCGCCTTTGATTTCTTCTCTCTGAATCGGAAGAGCTGCCGCGATAGATTCAATTTTGAAACTGTCAGGCAGAATCTCAATGCCGTTCAGTTTAACGTACTCATTTGCAACTACACTTCCCTCAATTGTCACAACCGAATCAAGCGTAAGCTTATCCACTTCTGCCGCAATCTCTGGATATTTCTCTTTTTCTACTGTAACCTGAACTTTTCCTGTCAGGTCTTTTATAACCAAAAATGCCATTGTTCTCTTATTTCTAAGATTTTCTACATATCCGTGTATTTTACTTTTTGTATCCGGTTTCAAATCGGAAATATAAGTTCTGTCCATCAATTTACCTCCATACGACAAGGACACTAAGCCGCTTTACAATGCAGCTAAACACCGCGTTGAAAATAAAAACGCGCCATGCCGCTAATTTCAAATTTATCGGTTAATTATACAGCTATTGCGGTACTTATTTCAAGCACCATAATTACAATGTCATGGGAATCGTAATTACTGCACCCACAGCAGCCGATTACAAAAAAGCACAGGAGAAATCAAATTGCTGCAACAAAACTTTTACAAAAATTTTCAATACTCTACGCTTGCAAGAATCAATCCGCACGCAGGCGCTTTAAATCCTGCGAGAGCTCTGTCCCTTGATTTTATTGCATATGATACCGACTCACAGGAACGCAGCCCCGCACCAACCTCTATAAGAGTTCCCGTGATAATTCTAACTGTATTGTACATGAATCCGCTGCCTTTAAAGATTAGCGAAATCTCATCACCGCGGCAGCACACCTCAATGTTGTAGATTCTTCTCACAGTTGATTTACCTTTTTTGTCATAGCTTTTCAGCTGAGACGGCACACAAAATGCCGCAAGGTCACATTCACCTATAAAAAGATTTGCCGCCTCCTGCATTTTTTCGCAGTCTAGGACGCAATCTGTGTACTGATACAAATACGGATGCTCAAAAACATTTCTGACAGGACTGTTCCATATGCGGTACACATAAGTTTTCGCTTTTGCCGAAAACCTCGCATGAAAATTCGGCGCTGCCTCTGAAACCTCCGAAACACTAATTCGCACAGGCAGATATCGGTTCACATAGTCAATAATTTCACCCGGCTCATAATAATTTCCAAGTTTGAACGACGCGATCTGCGCAGCAGCGTGTACTCCTGCATCGGTGCGCCCTGCGCCGTTCACA
>JAFTXL010000003.1 GCA_017464985.1 Clostridia bacterium
GAACAAAAGGAATAAAAAAATGTAACTAATATTTCAAAACAAAAACATTACGATTTTCGCGTAAAATTTCCAAACGGTAAAAAAACCTTTGATTATAGGCTTTTTTACCGTTTTTTACAGTCTCAAGTGTCAAAGATGGGAGTATACTCATTTTACACACATTTGTCAAGCACTAAAATAAAAAATTTTATAAATTTTTTCAAAAACTTTTTGCTTCATTTTGGCAGTATAATATAAAAACTTCGGAAAAATATTCGCGCGTCAGAGATATGAAGAAATTTCATATCTCTGACGCGCAAACTGTTAATTCATTAACAAAAGCTATTACTTATCAGTTGTATCGTCACTTTCAAGTTTCTTTACATCTCTTATAGCCCAGTTTTTAAATTCGATAAGCGATTTATCAATAGAAGTCTCAATAGTGATATTGTCATCTTTAATATTGACAACCTTACCTACTATACCGCCTATGGTTGTGATCTCATCGCCGAGAACAATGCTGTCACGAAGCGCCTGCTCCTTCTGTGTACGCTTTTTCTGAGGACGAATAATCATAAAATAGAAAAGCAGACCAATAACAACAAGATAAATTATAATCGGTATCCAATCCGATGCAGCGGCAATAACAATACTGTTCGAGCTGTTATCAGCAGCAGATGCCGCTATTGAAAAAGCAGTTGAGAAAACCGCGGTTAAACTCGCAACAGTAAAAAGTTTCTTTTTAAAAGACATAATAAACCTCCGTATATACAAAATAACAATCAACACCTGTTTCCGCCAAGCTTCTCGTAAAACTCTCTGCGGAAATCAAGAAAACCATCGTTCATTATAGCATCTCTTATCTGATTCATCAAGTTTAATAAATAATGTAAATTATGAATCGTAGCAAGCCTCAAGCCGTACATTTCTCCTGCCTTAAGAAGATGTCTTATATATGCGCGAGTATGACTTCGGCAAGCAGGACAGTCACATTCGCTGTCCATAGGAGAGAAATCTCTGCTGTATCTCGCGTCTCTGACGATAAGACGTCCTTTAGATGTCATGACGGTACCGTTTCTGCCTATTCTTGTAGGGAGAACACAGTCAAACATATCAATTCCTCTGAAAACGCCCTCTATAAGATAATCCGGACTGCCAACTCCCATCAGATATCTCGCCTTATTCTTCGGCAGCAGCGGTACAGTTTCATCAAGCATTTCATTCATAAGATTTGCAGGCTCTCCTACACTCAATCCTCCTATTGCATAACCAGGGAAATCAAGCGATACAAGATCCTTTGCGGAGATTTTTCTTAAATCCGCATACATACCGCCCTGCACTATTCCGAAAAGCGCCTGGCGCTCTGTATCTTTGTGAGCATTAAGACAGCGTTCTGCCCATCTTGTTGTTCTTTCCATAGATTTTTTTGTATAGTCGTACGATGACGGATACGGAGCACATTCATCAAATGCCATTATTATATCCGCGCCGAGTGCATTTTCTATTTCCATAGCGTACTCAGGCGAAAGAAAATGCTTTGAACCGTCAAGATGCGATCTGAACGCAACACCCTCTTCGGTTATTTTCCTTAACTTCGCTAAAGAAAAAACCTGAAACCCTCCGCTGTCGGTGAGAATTGCCTTATCCCAATTCATAAAGCCGTGCAGGCCGCCTGCCTCACGAACAAGCTCATGACCCGGTCTCAAATACAAATGATAAGTATTTGACAGTATAATATTTGCATTCATCGAGCGCAGCTCATCCGGTGAAATACCCTTCACAGATGCCTGCGTTCCCACCGGCATAAAGCACGGCGTTTCTATCACTCCGTGCGGTGTATGGAGTCTTCCCAGACGCGCACCCGATTGTTTACATTCTTTTATAAGTTCATAAGTTACTGCTGCCATAATTCCCTCTCAGAAAATTAAAATAAAAATAAATTCAAAAGCGGTACACGCTTTTCACAGAATTATCATCGCATCGCCAAAAGAGAAAAATCTGTATTTTTCCTCAATTGCGGCACAGTATGCGTTCATCACATTATCTTTGCCGGCAAACGCGCTTACAAGCATTATAAGTGTCGACTCAGGCAAATGAAAATTAGTTATAAGTCCGTCAAGAATTTTGAATTTATATCCCGGATAAATAAATATTCTTGTAGAACCGTTTGCGGGTTCGATATGCCCGCTCTCATCAGCAACAGACTCGAGCACTCTGCAGGAAGTCGTTCCTACGGCAACAACTCTTCCGCCGTTCTGCTTTGTTTCATTTATCATTCTGCATGTTTCCTCCGATATACTGTAAGATTCCTCATGCATATAGTGTTCCTCAACTTTTTCAACCTTTACGGGGCGGAAAGTCCCGAGACCGACATGCAATGTCACAAATGCAGTTTTTACGCCTTTATCATTTAGCTCTTTAAGCAGTTCTTTTGTAAAATGAAGTCCGGCCGTAGGCGCCGCGGCAGAACCGTTTTCTCTTGAATATACAGTCTGATATCTTTCCTTGTCCTCAAGTTTTTCCTTAATGTACGGAGGCAGAGGCATCAGACCTATCTTATCAAGCACCTCTTCAAATATGCCGTCACATGTAAACTTCACAATTCGGTTTCCGTTCTCTTTAACATCAACAACCTCCGCTTCAAGCAAACCGTCGCCGAATACAAAGCAAGCTCCAGTATGGGCCCGTCTTCCCGGGCGAAGAATAACCTCCCATAAATTATCGTTTGAATCGTTCTTGACCCGGTTCAACAAAACAAATTCGATAGCTGCGCCTGTTATTTTCTTTACGCCGTAAAGTCTTGCCGGCAGTACTCTTGTATCATTTAAAACCAAACAGTCTCCGGGATTGAGCTTTGAAATAATATCACGAAAATGAAGATGTTCAAACTCTCCTGTAGCTCGTTCGATACTCATAAGACGCGATGCAGTTCTGTCTGCCAGCGGAACCTGTGCAATAAGCTCCTCAGGAAGATCATAATAAAAATCTTTTACATCCATAAATTATTCCTCCTGAAGATAAGCGTCAGCAGCAGACTGAACAAATGGAGTGATATCAATACCGTCATAAACTTCATTATTCACCTTGGCGAAGTATGTTCCGGAAGCCATTATCTTTTCAAAGTAACCTAAAACATATTCATATTTTGTCATGGCAATAAGCTCGTCCGATCCGGCAATTTCTTCAAAACCGTTTTTCTTTTCACAGCGGACAACACATATTTCATTTTCTGTCTCTATAATTTTAAGTTCTCCCTCATCCATCTCAAAGATAGCTGTACAGAGTTTCGGATAATCGGACATAGTGCTGTTATCGACAGTAAAAGACACACCGGTCTTATAGTGACCAACATCAAATAAATCGTTTTCATCACTCCATTGAGGGATAAGTTCTGAAATATCCATACCCTCCTGCGATATAAAGTTCACAAACGTTTCGGCATTCGTTCTTTTAAATGATGCTTCTTCTTCATTAAGACCACTAATATCAAGATATATCATCTGCACTTCCGCCGAAGAAAGCTCTTTTTCATGTTCTGAATACGCCGATTTCTGAGCGTCTTCACTCAAATCAGCAGAATCAGATACATAATTTACATATTTATCAACAAGCTTCATCTCGCTGCAGAATTCAAAATACTCGTCATACGTCATGCCGTAATACTTAAGATAATATTTGTCATTTGCATATCCGCCGGATGTAATTTCTGTTCTGAGCGTTTCTTTTTCCTCTGCAGTAAACGATACACCGGCTTTTTTTGCTTCATGCAGTTTGCATACAAATTCCTCGATGTAGGATACCGCATTCGCTTTGACCGTCTCCGAAAGAGCCGCATAATCTGAATTGCCTGCTGCCATTTCTTCAAACGAAGATGATTCAACAACCATACTGCAAAACAGTCTAAATTCTGCGTCATAAAATTCCTCACCGTCAACGGCAACCACATTTCCTTTAACTTCTGAGGTACGGTCTTCCCCTTTAACTGATTTAAAAATAAACACCGCTGTGAGCGAACACACAAGCAGTATCGCCGTGAGTACAAGAACAACAACTACCGCTTTAGACCTGAGCCATTCCGACTCAATACGTTTTTGTTTTCTCAGCTCTCTGTTTTTTTGATAATCTGCTCTGGCATTATCCGCAGCCGCTCTGTTATCTATCTCATCATTTATCTTTTCACTGTATCTGTCACATTTTTTGTCAGCCATATAATTCGTTCTTCCGTTTTTTTCGCTGTCCGAAAGTCCGTCTCTTAAATCGCTGTTAGCGTCTCTTCCGTAAGGTACCAATTAAAAAACTCCAATCTATCAATGTAAACTGTATCTTATTCTCTATTTCACTATCATCTCAACGCTGATATTGACATAATTTTTATCAGCCTTTTAGAGAATAACATAATTCACAAGAATACGCAAAAAAACTTTCATGTGACTGCTGTGTTTTCTATAGTAGAAAACATTGACACCAAAGTAATAAAATGATAGTATTCAATGGATACAGATTGTGTTTACAAACTGTTATTTTTCGTGTATCACAGTTCCGATTTTATTCATATAATTTATTTAGCGGAACACATACACATACCAAATAAAACTTGTGTAATATCGGAGGTCGTAAGTACGGTTATGAGTAATTCAAAAAAATATCGTGTAGGTGTTATCGGTGCAACCGGTATGGTAGGACAGCGTTTTCTTCTTTTGCTTGAAAATCATCCGTGGTTTGATGTTGTAGTTTTGGCAGCAAGCGGACGTTCTGCAGGCAAGACATATGAAGAAGCAGTAGGAGCACGTTGGAAGATGACATCTCCCATGGCAGATAAATATAAGAAAATGGTTTTAAAAGATGCTGAAGCAGATGCAGAAAAAATTGTATCAGAAGTTGATTTCGTATTCTGCGCAGTAGATATGAAAAAGGAAGAGATAAAAGCCCTTGAAGAAAAATATGCAAAGCTTGAATGCCCTGTTATATCAAACAACAGTGCAAACCGTCTCGTTCCCGATATCCCGATGATTGTTCCGGAAATCAACCCTGAACATGCAGAGATTATCCCTTATCAGAAAAAGAGACTCGGCACAAAGAGAGGATTTATTGCCGTTAAGTCAAACTGCTCACTCCAAAGCTATGTTCCTGCACTCCACCCTCTCCGCAGCTTCGGACTTAAAAATGTTTTGGTATGTACATACCAGGCAATTTCAGGAGCAGGAAAGACATTCGAAACTTGGCCGGAAATGGTAGATAACGTTATTCCGCTTATCGGCGGCGAAGAAGAAAAGTCAGAAATTGAGCCGCTCAAACTTTTCGGTAAGATTGAAAACGGTTTGATCGTTCCTGCAAAAGAGCCTTCATTTACCGCACAGTGCATCAGAGTTCCTGTATCAGACGGACACCTCGGCGCTGTATTCGCTGAATTTGAAAAGAAGCCTGCTATTGATGAAATAATTGATATCTGGAATAACTATGAAGGACGCGCACAGCAGCTCAAACTTCCTTCAGCTCCCGAAAAATTCCTCAGATATTTCACAGAAGAAAACCGTCCACAGATTAAACTTGACCGTAACAATTACAACGGTATGAGCGTTTCAATCGGACGTTTGAGAGAAGATACTCAGTATGACATTAAGTTCGTATGCCTTTCACACAACACTCTGCGCGGAGCGGCAGGCGGTGCTGTTCTTATGGCAGAATTACTTGCAGCA
>JAFTXL010000056.1 GCA_017464985.1 Clostridia bacterium
CCGTTGACATATACTTTCATGCTCTGAACTATTTTACCGAAATCTATAAATGCTCCGTCAAACTCACCGTCCCAGTTGAACGTTGATTTGTAATAGCCCTTGCCTGAAACTTCTTTACCTATTTCAGAAATATTATCCCAAGTAGCAAGAGTATCAAGATTTACAGTTATATTTTCTTTTTTGGTTGAAACGGAGTATTCTGTTGATCTGCCGTCTGTACGGGTTATTGTTTCGCCTTCTGTCCAGCTTTCAACTGTCAAGGACCAGGAATCAATTTCAAAACTCTTATCTGTTAATATTGTTTTTTCCGATTCTTTTTCACGCAGTACCGGCAAATCTGTTTTTTCAAAAGCATAGAGTGCAACGTCACCATAGTCAAGGGAAACGGGAATTACTGTTTTACCGTCTGTATGTGTGTATTTTTCAACTTTTTCAACTTTTCCCGACCATGCATCAATATAATAGGGAATAAAAGTTCCGTCCATTATGATTGACGTACTTATAGTATCACCGTGCGTTTTGTTGCTTACCGTATGGAGACTGCCGTCACAATAATTGTACAGATAGACATATCTGTTTTCTCCGTCTCTGCGAGTCTGCGACAAGAGTTGTTGATTTTCACTTTCGAAAGCAACATAAGGAACAACTTTCATCTCTTTAAGCGCGTTTAACACATCGTCTGCATTTGAGGCAGTTTTTACGTTTGCGAGAGATTTAAGATCGGATATAATCGTTTTGAGTTCGGACTCTGTATTATCATTATACGGTGATTTTACTGCCGCTCCATCAACAATTATAACTTTCAGTCCTTGTTCGGCATAATTCAAGAGTGCTTTTGCGCCGTTAACATCAAGTTCTTCCTGCCATACTACTATTGCTTTATATCCCGCCAGTTCAAGAGTTTGCGTGTCTTTATCAAAATAGACTCCGTCTGCTGTAAGCATATCGGGATTGAGATAATCGTAAGTATAACCGTTATCCTGAAGTTTTGTTGACGGGAAGAAAAGTGTTTTATGTTTTTTCATCCAATCTTCTTTATTGGAATATACCAGATGCTGTCCGTATTTGGTATAAAGTAAACCGATATCTGTTCCGCTTTTACCCTCTCTCAGAAGAGTCTGTATTCTTCCAAGATGTTCGTTAAATTCGTTATATTCGGTATATGATGGTTCGCGTGTTCCGAATTTATAGTACTGACTTCTGCCTCCTTCATATCCCGGCCAGGTTGTTGCAGACGACCCGTAAGATGAAGTCCATATATGCCAGATGATACGGTTATATCCTGATGCAAAAAGTGTATAACTTTCCTGAAGATGACGTTGATAATCGTAGGTGTACGCAGAATTTTCAAGTCCGCCTGTTTCAGACGAAAGAACTTTATTCTGAAGATGAGCACCGCCGCTCCACAGTCTGTACATATCTATCTGATTGCGTTGATTGCGGTTTTCTGCTTCGGGGTAGTCAACAACTGAAATGGGTTTTGAAATTTCAAGGTTTTTACCATATGAAATCTGTGCGCGCAACTTTATGCCGTATGAGTTGAGCCACTCTCTGAATGGTGTCATAAACTTTTCCATATAAAGTTGTGTCTGCACATCATAAATATCGTTTAATATTTTATGGTTAAGTTCACTGTCTGTGAGAGTATAAGTGCCTATAAGATCAGCATTATCGCTCCAATTCCATATACTTGTAGTCGGAGCTCCTATGGCGAGATACATATACGGTGTTACGTCATATCCTTTTCGCGATTTGAACTCACCTGCAAAAGTTTCGGGCCACATTGTAAAGCCTTTTCCGTTTGTATACTCAAGTGAGTCCATAAACATTTGCACATCACCTTTTTTGATTTTTTCGTTAAGCGCGGCATCATTCAAAACGTTTTCTTCAAAATATGTTTTAAGCGATTCAAAACCGCGAGAATCAAAATAGTTGATGCAATAGGTCGGCTCTGCGGCGGGATATACGCGTTGCGCGGTACCCTGTTGCCAGTAATACATAATCATATAGTCGCCGTAATAGGGTGCTGTCCAATTGAGTGTTCCGTTTTCGACCATGTCGGTGAGATTGATAAACTCATCTGCGACAAATATGGTATCACCACCGCCGACAGTTTGTTTTTTTCCTAAATTAAGAGTTCCGTTTTCAACACAGATTCCGTCACCTGTTTCAAAACCGCTGTCATCATCGTCAAAAGTTTCTTCAAAGATGACATTTCCATTTTCATCTGTCACTTTGAGGTTATCCCAAAGCGCAATCTCTTCAAGTGAATAATTATCATTTGTTACGTGGCGGAACATAAGTTTACCGAGGGTGAATTTACCCTCTGAATTGAATGCCGCGGTATCAGGAACAGAATAAGTATATACCGGTTCTGTACTGTTATTGAAATATGTCTTGATAATACCGTTCTCAACTGCAATTTTAATATGTATTGTTTTTCCTATGATTTCTGACGCCGTATATCCGATAGCGTTTGATATATCTATTTCCTTTCTATCTTTAAGAGCGCCGGCGTTAAAAACATGAGGACGAAGCAGAACTGCACCATACGAACTGTTTACAGCATTTATCTGCATATAAACGTAGTTCTTTTTATCTCTTACACCAAAACATATACCGGTGGACTGGCTTTTTATTTTAAAATCGCCTTCAATCACAAAGTTTTCCGGGTCGGCAGCATTTTCTCGGGTCTGAAGATGATAAAAGTCTTTTCTCACTTTATCTCCGCCAAGAGTTGGCTGCTGAAAATAGCCCACCTGCGCCATTCCGTCAACAACCTCAAGTCCAAGCGATTCAAAACCTGTATCTGCAGGATCGCTGAAATCCTCCTCAAACACGGTATTTCCGTTACCGTCTTTTACGATAAGATTATCCCAGCGTGCCACCTCATTAGAACCGTAGCTGTAACTTGTACTTTGTCTGAACATAAGTTTACCGAGTGTAAACTTACCATTTGCCGCCATTGCTGCAGTAGACGGAATAGTAAAGGTTGCGGCAACTGTATCGCTATTCCCGAAATATACCTTTACTGTCATATCTTTTACATGTATTTTAATATGTATCTGTTTGCCGTATATATTTGTACCTGCATAACCGATGGCGCTTGTAACGTCTATGTCGGTCGTAGTGTTTTTACTGCCTCTTACAAAGCAACGCGCATAGGTTTTTCCTGATTTATAAATCGGATTAATCTGAAGCCAGACTGACTTGCTTGAATTTCTTGTACCAAAGCAAATAGCAGTTGCTTCCTTATCTATAATAAAATCGCCCTCTATGGTAAACTCTTCCGGATCACTTGCATTTTCTCTTGTTTGCATAGGCAGAAAATCTTTTGCAAAAGTAGTTCCCGTTGTTTTTCTGTATGCATAAGCTCCTATGAATTTTGCATTTGAACGAAGATTTGTATCTGTAGGTATAGCGCCTTTTCTTGAAGCGCCTGCTTTTACTGTTTCTGTCAGATAGAATATACTCTGATTCGCAGCCTGAGAATCAGGATCGAGTCCCGGAACATTTGCGGTACTCCAACCTGTACCGGATGTTATGCTGACAGTAAGTCCCAGATCAAGTGCTTTGTTCATAATTAACTTGAGATCGTGGTCCCATTCTTCCGAGCCGTATGCGTATTTTGATTCGTCAATGTTCCCGGGATCTGTAAGCTGACATATTTCAACACCCCGAAATCCTGCGTCATAAATCGCCTGTATTTCTTCAAGCAGTGTTTCGTCAGTATGCAAACCCTGAGCAAGCCACCAACGCACTTCCGTTTTGTTCGCTATTTCAATATCCGAGTATTTCTTGGTAAGTTCTGACTGAAATGAATTTTCAGATGCCGAAACACAAGTAAAAGATATCACTGTGTTTGCCAATAGCGTGGTTACAAGAAGCATTACTATTATTCTCCTTAGTCTTAGCATATCTTTGTTCTCCTTATTATGATTTAACACTCAATGCATTTAAAGTGTTGACTTTATTATAATCCCATGATAACATTATTAAAATCCACTATTATAATATGTTTTGGGGTATATCTTAATGGAATTGATGGAGAATCCAAATTATAAATTCAGAATAAGCTGCAGTCCGAATCCTGTAGGCGAACATAGGCACAGACATCTGGAACTGGCGTATATAGCAAAAGGTACTATTCTTCATAATATAAACGGCAGAACCGAAAGAATTGATGAGGGAAATTATTTTATTATTGACCATAGAACTTATCACTCATATGAAAAAGTTTCGGATAAACCGTTATTTGTGGTAAATCTGATTTTTTATCCCGAATTTCTTGACAGAACGCTTGTGGGAAAATACAGATTTGATGATTTGCTAAATTGTTTTCTTTTGAAGTTCAGTTATAAATCACTAAAATCTCCCGTTACTAATATGACCTTCAGCGATAAAAACGGTCAGGTGCAGGCTATTGTTGAGGATATATTGCAAGAGTATCAGACAGAAAATTACGGATATATGGAATATATACGATGTCAACTTGTGCGTATTTTTATCATTGCCATGCGTCAGGTTGGTAAAAATGATGAATTACCCGATTACAATAAGACTGTAACTGAAATAATCAATATAATTGATAAAAGATATTCTGAAAAACTGCGTCTTTCTGATGTCGCAAAACAGCTCGGTTATTCTACGGAATATTTATCAACGC
>JAFTXL010000004.1 GCA_017464985.1 Clostridia bacterium
CAGCACATAAATGAGCTTCGGGAAAGCAGGAGTCACCCAAACACCTTTTTCGTTTTTGACGCCCTGATGGCGCTGCCTGAGCACCTCTTCAATAATGAGTGCAAGATCTTTCTTTTCCTGTTCGTTTTTAGCTTCGCCCAAGTACATAAATACAGTAATAAACGGAGCCTGTCCGTTAGTAGTCATAAGAGTAACCACCTGGTACTGTATCGTCTGAACACCTCTTCTGATTTCATCACGGAGGCGTTTTTCTACCAATTTATTTATGGTTTCTTCGTCTGACCTGCCGCCCGCAATAGCCAAATCTTCAAGCACTGTATTACGGATTTTCTCTCTTGATATCTGAACAAAAGGAGCCAAGTGCGCAAGGCTGATACTCTGTCCGCCGTACTGACTGCTTGCAACCTGAGCAATAATCTGTGTAGCGATATTGCATGCGGTAGAAAAACTGTGCGGTTTTTCTATCATAGTGCCGCTTATTACAGTGCCGTTATTAAGCATATCTTCGAGGTTTACAAGGTCGCAGTTATGCATGTGCTGCGCAAAGTAATCCATATCGTGGAAATGAATTATACCTTGCTCATGTGCGTCAACGATATCTGCCGGCAGCAGGAGTCTTTTTGTGATATCTTTACTCACTTCGCCTGCCATATAATCGCGCTGTACGCTGTTTACAGTCGGATTTTTGTTTGAGTTTTCCTGTTTAATTTCTTCGTTGTTGCACTCAATCAATGTGAGTATCTGATTATCCGTTGTGTTTGCTGTACGGACAAGATTATGTGTGAAGCGGTAACGGATATATCTTTTTGCAGTCTCATATGCCTCGTACTGCATTATGTATGTTTCTACAAGCTCCTGTATTTCTTCTACAGAAAGAGCTCTGCCTATATTTGCACAGTAATCCTCTATTGCTTTGCCGATTTCATCAATCTGCTCTTTTGTGAGTTCATGTGATTCAAGAGTTGCTTCGTTTGCCTTTGTTATAGCAGTGAGTATTTTCTTTACGTCAAAGACTTCCTCTGCTCCGCTTCTTTTGATAATTTTCATATCAATTTTCCTTTCGTTGTTTTTGACAGGCCTCAATTATACAACACTATATTGATAATTTCTACATGTTTTTGAAAAAAATTTTGATATGTTGTATTTTTATTATAAACCACCACAATATCTTGGGTTTAAACAACGGCTTATACAGAGGGCCAAATGTGTCGAAATTGTTATAAATAAAGGAAAATTTGACACATACGCGGGATTGAAAACGTTGTAAGAATTTTTATTTCTTATCTCTTTTCTTAAATGAAAAATATCCTAAGACAGAAATAGCAAGAGCCGCGCCGGTGTCAATTATTATATCTTTCATTGTATCTGTCAGAGCACTGTGGCCTGTAAGAACAATTCCTTCGGCGGTTCTGAATTTCTGCATATTGAGTCCGAATAAATGATCACCGCAGAATTCATAAACCTCCCACAGTGATCCTACAGCAAGAGCAAAGCAAAACGCAAACAGCGCTACAAAAAAAGGACTTAATTTAACTGAAATATTTTTCGCGCTGTTTAGGATATCTACTAACACAAAACCGAGCACACCGAGCATTGCTCCGCTGAAAGCATGCAGAATGCTGTCCCAGTACGGTATCACATAGTAGAAGCTGTGTACTTCACCTAAATATATAGCACAGTAGAGAAACACAAAGTACAGTATTGTCATATAGTTCGGTATCTCTATTGAGAACTTCTTTTGTATAATACTCGGAAGAAACATGACTATTATACCAAGTGTACATTGCAGAAGCATCAGAACGTAGTCACTTCGTACGAGTTCGTGTGCCTTGTCGCCTGCGGTATCTGATGTAATTATTTTCACAATAGAGTATCCTATTGAAAAGAGCAGAGTGACGAAAAGAACAATACCCGATGACTTTTTCCAATTTATTTTTTTCATTGATGAGGCATCGTTATTTTTCATTTTTATTCTGTTTCCTTTTCTGTGATTTTTTTCTTACGGAAAAACCAAATTTTCCCGCTTTTTTTCCGAGTGCGAAATATTCGCCGTGAGCATATGCTAAAACATCTGCTTTATCCATTCGTAATTTTCCGTCACTGTCTATAATTTCTGCGTCGGCGGATACTGATACTATTTTAGCAATAAACATATCGTGTGAGCCCATGGGTAGAATTTGCTCAACTTTACATTCGATGTTTACGGGACATTCGGCAATCGAAGGACAGCTTACCTTTTCTCCCGCAAGTTTTGTAAAACCGCATGTTTTAAATTTGTCTTCCTTGCGTCCGCTTTTCATTCCGCAGAGGTCGGTTCTTTTCGCAAGCCTGCTGCCGGGGAGATTTATTGTGAATTCTCCTGTTTCCTTTATGATTTCATAAGAGAAACGTTCGGGGAGTACAGAGATGTATGTTCTTGGTGGAACTGTGCTTATTATTCCTGTCCATGCAATTGTTATAATGTTCGATTTTTCAGACGTTCCGCAGCTTACCATCACGGCAGGGAGCGGGGATAAAAGCGTTCCGGGTTTTAAATTGATTTTTTTCATATTTATATAGCCTCACGAGTATTTATTGTCAGCAATAATAATATTACTGCTTGTTTTTAATTGTCAATCATCAATGCATACCGGGAAGGGCAAACGCATGAAAATCCGTTTGGATTGGACATATACGGATCCCGCGAGCTGTGGTGCCCAATTGCGGCGCGCAAAAATGCGCCTCGTTTTTCGGCTGTTATTTTGATTCGTTTGCCGTGCATATCCGGGGACAATCCCGAATAAATATTTACATAAAAGGGAGGTATAATATGGAACGGAAATATAAAGGACTTACAGCAAATGAGGCGGCTGTGCGTCTCGGTCATTACGGCAGGAATTCTCTTGCTAAGCATAAAAAGAAATCGCCGGTACTGCTGTTTTTAGGGCAGTTTGCGGACTTTATGATAATAATATTGCTGGTTTGCACAGCCGTTTCAGCGTTTATGGGTGATTTGATAGAAGCATTTGTAATGGTGGGTATAATTATTGTAAATGCTTTTTTAGGTTTTATTCAGGAATACAGAACAGAAAAAACGCTTGAGGCATTGAGAAATATGACCGCGCCTGCCGCGAGGGTTATACGTGACGGACAGGAGAAGAGTATACCGTCTGAGAACCTTGTGCCGGGTGATATTTTTATAATAAA
>JAFTXL010000057.1 GCA_017464985.1 Clostridia bacterium
CAGCATTTTTATGATGCTTCTGAGGGTGAGATTTTAATTGACGGAGTAAATATAGATGATATATCTTTGTCAGATCTGAGAAGCGCTGTATCCGTTGTTCTTCAGGAAACGGTTCTTTTCAAAGGGAGTATCCGCCAAAATATACTTTGGGGTAAGGAAAATGCCTCCGATGCTGAAATATGGGAGGCTCTGCGGATTGCTCAGGCGGCCGATTTTGTAAAAGAAAAGAAAGGTATGCTTGATTATATTGTTGAAGCCGGAGGAAGAAATCTCTCGGGAGGTCAGAGACAGCGACTTTGCATAGCCCGTGCCATAGTGGGAAATCCTAAACTTCTTATATTTGACGACAGCTCGTCTGCACTTGATTTCGCGACGGAGGCTGCTCTCAGAAAAGCTCTTGCGGAGAATGTTAAAGACACAACTACAGTTATAATATCCCAGAGAACTACGGGAATATCTTTTGCGGACAAGATTATTGTAATGGATGACGGCAGAATTTCAGGAAGCGGCACACATGAAGAACTGCTTCAATCGTGCGAGCTTTACAAAGAAATCCACATGTCTCAGATATCGGGCGGAGGTGAGTAATATGAAGAAAACAAAAAAAGTACCGTATACATCGCGTTTGATGAAATATGTTTCAGATTACAAATTGTATGCTCTGACAGCGTTTATTACTGCGTCTGTGTATGTTTTCTGCTCACTGTACATTCCTATTTTAATAGGACGTGCCATTGATTGTCTCGGTATTGCGCTGACAGATTCTGATACAGGAAAAATTATTGAGGTAAATGTGGATTTTGAGGGCATTATTCCGTATCTTATAAAAATAATTGCCGCAGCTCTTATTGCCGCTCTAATGCATTGGATAACATATTTATGTACGAATAAGATTTCTTATAATGTAATATGTGATATACGTAAAAATGTCTTTTCTCATCTTCAGAAAGTTCCGCTGAAAGTTATAGACTCAATGTCAAGAGGCGATATTCTGAGCAGAACTGTGACTGATATAGATAAAATTGCGGATGGTCTTATATCGGGGGGTGCGCAGCTTTTTATAGGTGTTCTTACGATTGCCGGAACACTTGTGTTTATGCTGACAATAAATTATAAAATAACAATTTTTGTAGTTATTGTTACACCATTGTCACTTTTTGTAGCAAGATTTATCTCAAAAAATACATTTTCTCTTTTTAAAAAGCAATCTGAGGCTGACAGTGATGTATCTGCCGTGACAGAGGAGATGATAGGCGGATATGATGCGGTCAAATCTTTTGCTTATGAGGATAAAGCGGTTGCGGAATTCAACGAAAAAAATGAGATACTGAGAAAAAGAGGATTAAAAGCTACTTTTTTCTCTTCCTTGACCAATCCATGTACAAGGTTTGTAAACGGAATTGTATATGCGGGTGTGGCTGTGTTCGGTGCTATGACTGTTCCGGGAAGTCTTTCAGTTGGTCTTTTATCGAGCTTTTTAACATATGCGAATCAGTACACAAAACCGTTTAATGAAATATCAGGCGTACTTGCTGAGCTTCAAAGTGCTCTTGCGTCTGCGCAGCGTGTGTTTGAACTTATAGATATCCCCGAAGAAACAGACGAAGAAGATGCGAATGTCCTGTGTGATGTTGATGGAAGTGTTTCTTTTAAAAATGTATTTTTCTCCTATGATCCTGACAATGTTCGTTTAATAGAGAATTTCAGCATAGATGTAAAGCCGGGACAGAGAATAGCGCTTGTAGGTCCGACAGGCTGTGGCAAGACCACCGTTATAAATTTGCTGATGAGATTTTATGATACTATCAGTGGAAAAATCTCTGTGTCGGGAGAAAATATAAGTGAATTAACAAGAGACAGTTTGAGAAGTCATTACGGAATGGTATTGCAGGAAACATGGCTGAAAAACGGTACAATTAAAGAAAATATTGCTTTTGGAAAGCCTGATGCCACAGATGATGAAATAATTGCCGCCGCTAAAGCAGCGCATGCTCACAGCTTTATAAAAAGACTTCCGGGAAAATATGACAGCGTCGTGACGGAGGATGGCGGAAATCTGTCACAGGGACAAAAACAGCTTATATGCATTGCGCGTGTTATGCTGGCATTGCCGCCGATGCTGATACTTGATGAAGCTACATCTTCTATTGACACAATGACGGAAATGCGTATACAAAAAGCATTTTCTCATATGATGAATGGCAGAACGAGCTTTATAGTAGCGCACCGTCTGTCAACAATCAGGGAAGCTGACTGTATACTTGTGATGAAAGCTGGAAAGATAATCGAGCAGGGCACACATGAAGAATTGCTTGCGGTGAATGGGTTTTATGCTGAACTGTATAACAGTCAGTTCAAGTAATAGGTAACAGTCGATTTAGATAAAATGCCTGTTGACAAAGTATAAACAGCAGTGTAGAATAATTTAGAACTAAGTAATTATGTTGATTGTAAATCGTTTTATTTACAAAGAGGTGTGTTTATTATGATTTTTGAAGAACCTAAAGTTGAAATAGTAGTTTTTGAAAACATGAAAGATATCGCTGATGAGTACAGTATTCCGGAAATCGGCGGCGGAGATATTTTTATCGTCGGTGGTTAACTCCTAATATGGAAGCTGGATGGCTTACATTATCAATATTTTTATGAATTTTTACAGGCTGTTTCGTTTGCGAAACAGCCTGTTTTTCGGTGTGAACTCGGTATAGGCGAAAGCTAACAAGCCGATTTATAATGTGTTCACAAGATTTTAAATTGACTTTTAACATGACGGGTGATATCTTATATAAGATTTAGCAGATATGTCAAAACGGAGGTCGACACATTGCGTTTGAAGATTAAGTCATTTATTTTAATTCCTATAGATATAGCAGTTATTCTTGTATGTTACCTTTTGGCCGCTTTTATCAGGGCTAACGACCTTTTAGCGGAGATTAAATCTGTTGCGAGTGCGCCCAGTGATGTATATAGAGCGATTTTAAGTCCTGCCTTCGTAATAATTGTTGCAATATATATATGCGTATTTATATTATTCAACCTTTACTCGACATTGCTTAAACATATTACGCTTGAAGATGCTTTCAGAGCTGTTGCCGCAAATATTGTGGCTTCGTTTTGCTCAGTTATGTATAACTTTTTCTTAGCGCAGTATGTTCTTCCTGAGGATATTTCAGTAACAAGAATTCCTACGGGTATATTGGTAATCGCGGCTATTTTTATAATGCTGTTTACCGTTGTTACAAGAGCTGTTCCGCGTGCGGCAGAGACAATCCGTGACAACTATCTGAATAAACATTCAAAAAAGCCTGTTTCGCGCGCTCTTGTTTACGGAGCCGGAAATGCGGGTGTCGCATTGCTTCGGGACCTTCAGAGAAATCCTTCGCAGGGTTACCGTATCGTAGGTTTCTATGATGATGATATGTCTAAAACGGGCTCGAATATACACGGATTGAGAATTTACGTACCTCATAATGGTGTACAGAAAACAGTTGATACATTACATGTAGATACTATTATAATTGCAGCTCCTTCAGCTACTGCAAAGCAGTTTGCAGAAATGCTTGACCGCTGTAAAAAGACCGGTTGCAAAGTAAGACGTCTTCCGTCTCTTTATGACATGGTTGTAGACGGTGATTTAAAGGTTACTTCGGTGCGTGACGTAGATATAAATGATGTACTTGGCCGCGAGGAGACACAGCTTGATGTAGACAGTATCAGCGGATATTTAAAGGATTCTGTCGTGCTGGTTACAGGTGCCGGTGGTTCAATCGGTTCTGAACTTTGCAGACAGATTATAAAATACGGTCCTAAGAAACTTGTATTGTTTGATATATATGAAAATAACGCATATGATCTTGAAAATGAGCTGTACAGAACATACGGAAGATTTGCTCCTATTGAAGTGTATATAGGGTCGGTGCGTGATTATAAGAGAATGACTGATATTTTCGATGCGGTGCAGCCTGACGTTGTATTCCATGCTGCGGCTCACAAGCATGTTCCGCTTATGGAACACAGTCCCGGTGAGGCAGTAAAGAATAATATATTCGGTACATACAATTCCGCACGTGTATCGCATGAGCACAATGTTAAAAGCTTTGTTCTTATCTCTACTGACAAAGCTGTAAACCCTACGAACATTATGGGTGCTACAAAGCGTGTTGCTGAGATTATAATACAGGCGTACAGCAGAATCAGTAATACACGTTTTGTTGCCGTAAGATTCGGTAATGTTCTTGGAAGCAATGGAAGCGTTATTCCGCTGTTTAAAAAACAGATTGCAAGCGGGGGGCCTGTTACAGTTACCCATCCTGAAATAACACGTTTCTTTATGACTATTCCGGAGGCGTCAAGGCTTGTTATTCAGGCTGGCGCTATGGCAAAGGGCGGAGAGATATTTATTCTCGATATGGGAAATTCCGTTAAAATAGATGATTTGGCGCGTGACCTTATAAGACTTTCGTGATATATACCTGACTTTGATATTAAAATAGAGTATACTGGGTTGCGCCCCGGTGAAAAACTGTATGAAGAACTTCTGCGGGAAGAAGAGGGAGTTGAAAATTCCTCTCACAACGGAATATTTATTGCTAAACCTTTTTATATGGATTGGGAAAATGTAATGAATATGCTTGCCGATTTTGAGACATGTATAAATAAAGAACACCGCGATGTAGCCGAATGTATGAAAAAATATGTTCCTAAATATCATCAAGAGGGCGTAAAATAAAGAAATTGTGTAATCTTTCGAATGAAAAGAGGATTTTATATATGAAATTGAGAAGACCTGTAACTGCACTTTTAGTGTCGTCAATAGTTATTTCTTTGCTTTGTGTAGTATATTTTATGGCGTTGCCTATTTTGAATTTTATGTTTAATCCGGCAACCGGCAACAATAGTTCAGAGGGTAAAATTTTGATTCGCGGAGCTGATGTGCTTGATAAATCAGATATTCATACTGAGTTTGTTGCCGATGACGATTATAAAATGGAGAGCAATGCCGCTGCTGCAGGAGAAATAGGTGAGGTTTCATATATAAAAGGAGATCAGGTCAAATTTGAAAGCGGCACAAAAAATATTCTTCTTTTGGGTGCAAACGAAGATTTGTGCGATTCTATTTTTATTGTTAATATAAATGAATCCACAAAAGAGGTTAAGCTTGTATCAATTCCGAGAGATTCGTATGTGCCTTACTCAAGCGATATTGTTGCGAGTATGAAGAAAAGCGGTTATTACTATTCTCCCGGTTCCTGTAAACTTAATGCTGTTTCTTTTGTAGGAAGAACGTACGTTCATTACAGCGACGGAAAATTCGGAGATTCCGGTATTGACTTCATGTGCGCGGTTCTTAATAATCTTCTTCCGTACGGATGCGAAATCGACCAATATGTCTATGTTGATATGGAGGGATTCATGGATATCATAGATGTATTTGGTGGGGTGTATGTTACATGTGAAGAAGTAATATACAATTCAAACGGAAATGTAGTAATAGACAAAGGCTATCAGCTTATGGATTCCGAAAAAGCCCTCTATTATGTAAGGCATAGGACACGTCTTGATGAAAACGGAAATAATACCTATACAGGCGGCGATGTATACCGTAAGACAAATCAGGTTAAGTTTATGGCTGAAGTTGCTGGTCAGATTTTAACTGCGGATAATTTAACCTATACAAAGATAACCGCTATGATGACAAGTTTGAAAGAAAGTGTTTTCCACAGCTTCGGAAGTGCTGACGCCATTACGGAGTATATGAACATCGGTTTGGATTTTGCCTCCGGAGAATATAAAATTTCCATGTACATTGTTGACGGCGATGAGATTGATCCTTTTGGAGACGGTTCGTCATATGTAAAAATTTACTGATATAATTTTTGTGTGAAAGGAGAAATCAATGGTTGAAATAAAGAATCTGACAAAAAAATTCGGACAGATTACTGCTCTTGACGATGTGAGTTTCAATGTAAAGCACGGTGAAATACTCGGGTTTTTAGGCCCTAACGGAGCAGGAAAGTCTACTACGATGAATATTCTGACAGGATATCTTACTGCTACGAGCGGAAGTATAAAAGTTGACGGATACGATATCATGACACATCCGGAGGAAGTCAAAAAACGTATAGGATATCTTCCTGAACTGCCTCCTGTATACGGTGACATGACGGTAAAAGAGTATCTGAATTTTATATGCGAACTGAAAAAGATTCCTGGAAAACTCAGAAAGTCAATGCTTGATGATGTAATGTATCTCATGAAAATCGGAGATATGCGCGGCAGACTTATAAAGAATTTGTCTAAAGGTTATAAACAGCGTGTAGGTTTTGCACAGGCTCTTGTAGGCGACCCGCCGATTCTGATTCTGGACGAGCCGACGGTAGGTCTTGACCCGCGTCAGATTATGGAGATAAGAAAACTTATTACTGCGCTCGGAAAGGAACACACGGTAATTTTGAGTACGCATATATTGCAGGAGGTTTCTGCTGTGTGTAATTCAGTTGTTATAATCAACAATGGCAAAGTCGCTGCAAGCGGTTCTGTTTCTGACTTTTCTATGAAGAGCGGCGATTTATGTAAGTTTAATATAACAGTAGGTGCGTCTAAATCCGACTGCGTACGCGTTTTTGAAAGCGTGCAGAGCATAAAGAATGCGTCTTTTTTGCGTATGGACAGAGAATCGTGTGTATTTGCTGTGGAATCAAAGTCGGGTGAGGACTCAAGATTTGAACTTAACGCAGAGTTTGCGAAATATGGATATCCGATACTTGAACTTCGTCCAGTGGGTAAATCCCTGGAGGAAGTATTTGTTGAGATAGTAAACCAGGATTCACATGTAAAGGAGGAGAAAATCTGATGAGAGCTATATATAAAAGAGAACTGCATGCTTATTTCACTTCTCCTGTTGCATACTGTATCATAGGATTTTTCCTTGCGCTTACAGGTCTTTATTTCTGGAATATAAATCTTACTTATCAAAATATAGAATTTTCAAATACATTGGACGGATTGTCCTCTTTCTTGGTGTATTTTGTTCCCGTTATAACAATGAAGCTTCTTTCAGAAGATAAACGCAATGGTACGGAGGTTCTGCTGAGAACATCTCCAGTGAGAATTTGGAAAATTGTTTTGGGCAAATTTTTTGCGGGACTTACGCTGTTTCTTATTATAGTTCTTTGTACTGTCATTTGTCCTATAATAATGTCAGCATTTATGAATGAAGGCGGTACTTTTCCGTGGGCAATGAAATTGGGCAGTTATATCGGTTTTATTCTTCTTGGCGCTGCATATCTTGCTGTAGGCACACTTGTTTCTTCTCTTACAGAAAATCAGACTGTTGCTGCAGTAGGCGGTGTTGTTGCGCTTCTGCTTCTTACATTTATGGAGAATTTAGGAACACAGATAGGCGGAGTTATAGGCTCTGTTTTTGTATGGGTTTCTCTGTCTTCAAGATACAGCGATTTTGCGACAGGTCTGTTTAATCTCACATCAATATTTTACTACTTGTCGTTTACTGTTGTAGTATTGTTTGTTACAACGGTCAACATAGAGAGAAAGAGGTGGAACTGATGGGATTCAGCAAAAAAGATAAAAATGGTTCTGCAGAGAAAAAAAGTCAGAAGCAGAGAATCATATTCGGTGCTAATGCTCTTATTTTAATCG
>JAFTXL010000058.1 GCA_017464985.1 Clostridia bacterium
ATCTGCTCAGGCTCACTTATTATTACGGTTACATCACCGAGATAGTCCAGGAGCGTATGTTTTCTTTCGGTGATGAAAGGTATATACCGATCCATTCCCGGAAATTTTCCTTTTCCGAGTTTTTCAATATCAGAAAAAACTCTTTTTTCAAGCTTATCCGCAATAACATCAAGTTTTTTGTCTCTAAGTACGATAAGTTTATTTTCGAGCGAATCTACTATACGTTTCCGTACAGAAATCTCTTCAAATTCTTCCATGCAGAATTCACTTTTAGGAAAAATCTCCGCTTCATCCGTATTTTCAATTGTTCTCTGTGTGACTACGTCAAAAAATCTGACCGTATCTATTTCATTATCAAAAAATTCAATTCGGACAGGATTGTTCTCATTCGCAGGAAATACATCAGTAATATCGCCTCTTACAGAGAATTGACCTTTTTCTTCAACCTTTAATACTCTCTCATAACCTATTGCCGAAAGTCTGTCGGCAAGTTCCTGCGGTTCTGTTATCATGCCAGCTGATACTTTAAAAAAGTTATTTGTCACATGTTCGGGAGATACCATATACTGCATAAAAGCAGAAACAGACGCTACAACAACAGAAAAATCACCGTTTATAATGCGACGAAGCGCATCCATTCTTCTGAACTCTATCTCTGTGCTTTTTACAAAAGTATCGTACAGCATATATTCATACGGTTCAAAAAGCACAGCATCTCCTGTCATGCTGTTAAAATCGTCATACGCTTTCCTTGCTGCCAAGTCATTTTGAGCTATGTACAGAAATTTTTCTATTCCTTTATCAGTTTTCTCCGTCTCAGAAACAGACGCAGCAGCTGCCGCAGCGCACGAAAAAAAAGCCTTACCTGCGTCTGCAATTCCTATAACATGCAGCTCGTTATCTCTTTCAGATAAAGCTTTAGTAAAATCATGTGACTGTTTCCAATTTTTTAAAGACAAAAACATCTCAGAAAAATTCTTTCCCTGTTTCATTTTACACCTTTTGGCAGTAATTAAAATTTCTTTCCGTTAAATTTACCCATTGCTTTTTCAGTACCCTCGTCTATAATGCAGACCACAGCGTCTGCGGCAGCTTTAAAAGCATTACCAAGCACGGTCAGTTCTTCTTTACTAAAGTGTCCCAACACATATGCGGCTAAATCCATCTGCTGAGGTTTGCTTCCTATACCTACTCTGATTCTAGGGAACACATCGCTGTCTGTGTGGCTTAAAACAGACTTCATTCCATTGTGACTTCCGGCACTTCCTTTCGGACGTATTCTGATTGCACCCGGCGCCAGATCTATATCGTCATATATCACTATCAAATGGCTTTCATCGGTTTTATACCAATTCATTGCCTCTTCAATTGCCTCGCCGCTGTTATTCATATACGTCAGCGGCTTCATAAGAACAATTTTTACACTCTTTCCGCCGCTCTCTATTTTTCCCTCACCAATATAGGCCTTAAACTTGCGTTTATCGACAGCTATTCCTAATTTTTCAGAAAGCTTGTCAACAGCAAGAAATCCGCAGTTGTGTCTTGTACTTTCATACTCGGGACCGTAGTTGCCGAGACCTGCCACTATCCAAACTTCGCTGTTGTTTGATTTTCTTTTAAAAAACATTGCATCCTCTTCCGCTTTGTCAAAAATTTGCCGACAAAACTTTTTCTTTTTAGAGCAACGTTTATTATTACACTTAACCTTTTAAAAATCAACAGTCAAGCCGCGCTATTTCCGCGCCCAGACGGGAAAGTTTCCCCGCAAAATCCTGATATCCTCTTTCTATATGCGAAGCATTTGTCACCGTAGTCTCGCCTTTTGCCGCAAGCGCCGCGATTACAAGAGCAGCACCTCCTCTTAAGTCAGTCGCTTCTGTCTCAGTCCCGGTAAGATATATGTTTCCGTCTTTTCCCAACCCGTTTATCACAGCGGTTCTTTCATTAAGTCTTATGACAGCCCCGAGACGGCTCAGCTCACCCACATATCTGAAACGATTCTCAAATACTGTCTCAGTAATAAGACTTGTTCCGCTTGCCTGTGTAAGAAGCGATGCCATCTGCGCCTGCATATCCGTAGGAAAACCGGGATACGGCAAAGTCCTTATATCTATCGGAACAATACTTCCTCTGCCGTTTGATATCACTCTGATACTGTTTTCATTTTCTATAACAACAATTCCGGCTTCTCTTAGTTTCGCGGTTACAGGTTTCATATGCACCGGAATGATGTTTTGTATCAATATATCTCCGCCTGTTATTCCACATGCCGTCATGAAGGTCCCTGCTTCTATTCGGTCAGGCATTACGCTGTGAATTGCCCCGTAAAGTTTTTTCTTTCCCGAAATCTCAATATTGTCAGTACCCGCGCCTTTTATGTCGGCTCCCATACGCTGTAAAAATTCCGCCAAGTCTTCAATCTCAGGCTCCGCGGCCGCGTTTTTTATAACAGTTTTTCCGTCAGCCAAGGTTGCAGCTATCATAATATTTTCTGTTGCTCCTACGCTCGGAAAATCAAGATATATTTCACCGCCACGCAGTCCCTCAGCCGCACTTAAACTCACATAACCTCCATCCTTTAAAACCTCCGCTCCCATAGCGGAAAACCCCTTTAGATGCAAATCTATAGGACGGAGTCCTATATCACATCCCCCGGGCATGGCAATTCTTACAAATCCAGTTCTCGCAAGAACAGCTCCCGCAAACAAAAAAGACGCGCGAAGTCTGCCTGCAAGTTCATACGGCAGTTCAATATTCTTTATTTTTTCTGTCTTTATGCGCAACATTCTTCCTGCCGCATCCTTTTCATAGGATGCGCCTATATATTTTGCGGCTGCAAGCATATTTTCAGTATCTGTGAGCTTGGGAATATTTTCTAAAAAACATACGTCATCTGTCAGAATACTTCCTGCGATTTCAGGAAGCAAAGCGTTTTTTGCGCCCTCTGTATTTACCGTTCCGTGCAGACACTTTCCGCCTTTAACTTTGTATGCAATCATAAAATCACCTTGTTCTGTAATGTATTTGAAAAGCGTTTGCCCTCAAAATGACAAAAAACGCAGTTAT
Organism: Clostridia bacterium; assembly: GCA_017464985.1. The sequence continues at coordinate 3,067 of JAFTXL010000058.1, forward strand.
CCGAAATATTCGGATAACTGCATTATTCCATAAACAAAAGTAATTTATTACATACAGAAATTACTATAAATCAGATTTTCTCTCCATTTTTAACGCGTTCCATAAGATTGATAACGCGCTGAGCAGGGTTGACCAAACCGGCAAGAGACTCATCGTAGTTAAGAGCATCAATGATTTTTGCAACATATTTTGTCATGTCTGCTTCCACAAACCAAGGCTTGTTTGCAAGCTCAGGACGGCGGTAAGTCAGATTTGTAGAAACAACCTTATCAATTGCTCCGTCTGCATAGCACTTGTCAAATTTCTCAACTCCGTTTGTAAACAAAGGATATGTTACCATAGAGAAAATTCTCTTTGCTTTACGTCTCTTAAGCTCATATCCGATATCAAGCATTGATTCTCCAGAAGAAAGAATATCGTCTACAACAATAACGTCTTTGCCCTCTACATCTCCGCCGATATACTCATGCGCAACGATAGGGTTACGTCCGTTTTCAATTCTGCCATAGTCTCTGACTTTGTAGAATACGCCCAGGTCAAGACCGAATATTGATGCATAGAAAAGATTTCTGTGAATAGCGCCTTCATCGGGGCTTACGATTACCATATGCTGCTTGTCCAATTTTACATCAGGTACTTCATGGATGAGAGCTTTTATGAACTGATAGTATGCAGAACCGTTCTCAAATCCCATGTGAGGAATAGCATTCTGTACACGGGGGTCG
>JAFTXL010000059.1 GCA_017464985.1 Clostridia bacterium
AGTTTATATCTTCATCTATGTCTGCGGGAGGGACTGTAGAAGGCAGTTTTTACGAATATGCAAAAGGCGGAATTTACGGAACAGACATAGACTGTTCACTAATAAAAAAAGAATTTGAAATAATAGTACGCCGTATGGATCTTGGCGAAAGCGTGACCTCTGCATTTTCAAAATTTGCTGAAAGAAGCGCAAGCAGTGACATAAAGATTTTTTCGCTGGCCCTTTGTGAAATGTCATCTGCAGGAGGTAATGTTTCAGAACTTATAAAAAATGCATCATCTGCGCTGCGGTTAAAAAAAGAGATGGCAGATGAGATAAGAGTTATTCTTGCGTCACCTGAGTATAACCACTATGTTATTACCGTTATGCCGTGTATTATCGTATACCTTATGAAGCTTATTTCGCCTGAATATATTGCCTCTATATATACAGGAGAAGGCCGGATTGTGGCTGTTGTTTCTTCGGTAATGATTGCTGTGGCGTGGTTTCTTGGCAAAAGCATTTCAAATATAAAGGTATGAAACGGGTGCATGAAAATGAAAAAGTATTTAAATAAATTGAAGAACAGCTGCAGCTTTGTGTATGGTGCACAAAAAGGTGTATTAATTTTTAAAGTTTTTTGTGCAGTAAAGATATGTTTATGGCTGATTGCTTTGACTGTTGTTATTTATCAAATCGTTTTTTATGACAGTCCGATTATTCAGAGTGCGGTATTAGGATTATTCATAGCTGTGATTTGTACGGTTTTTACGGACATGATTATATACAGCAAAGAAAAAACGAAAAAGGAAAATATAAATTTAGGTCTTGCGGATTTTATGGAGCAGACCGCATTGCTTCTTGAAACCGGTATGCATCTGTGGAAAGCAATTGCGGAAACAGCTTGCAGGTGGGATGAAAACAACGCATTTACAAATGAAATAATGCTGGCTGTAAAAAGTTATTCTCTTAAAGAGGGATATTTCAGCGGATCCGAAGAGGCGATGTATGCTATGGCTGATAGGTGCGGAACTGTTATGGTGAGCTCTTTTGTTGCAACGGTTGTTCAAAATTCAAGAAAAGGAAGTTCGGAGATAGCTCTTATATTAAAGACACAGGCGTCAGTTTATAGAACAGAAAGAAGAGCTATTGCAAAAAAACATGCCGAAGAGGCATCAACACTTATGCTTCTGCCTACTTCTATTGTTTTTCTTGCGGTTATTGCGTTAGTAACAGCTCCGGCGGTGCTTACTCTTATATCTGGTATGTTATAAATCAAATTTATATTTTAATGGGGGGGATTTTATGAAAACTGCTTTAAAGTTGTATTGCCGTTTATACGGTCTGAGGGCAAAAAATGTAAAGAAATTTTTTGGGAAAATCGGTGACGGCGGTATGGGTACTGTAGAGATAATTATTATCATTGCCGTGCTTGTTGCGCTTGCGCTGCTTTTTAAAACTTTTATTATGGACCTTTCTTCGGGAATATTTCAAAAGATTCAGGATAAGACAGATGCGGCAATAGACAGTTTGTAAGGTTAATTATTATATGACCTGATGTCGGTGCCAAAAGGTAAAAATAATAAAATACCAGACAATATTTTGCGGTTATTGCCGATGTGAAACACTGTGCATATTATTAAGCTGCTGCGAAGATTAGTTTTGCCCCGGCATCATGAATTTTTTTAAGGAGCTAAGGAGCTGTGTATTATGAATATGGAAAACGGTGAATATGATTTTACGAAGAAAATCGAAGTTTATATAAGCAGTGAAAAAAATAAATGTACTGTTGATGTGGCAGGAGATATGGATGTGTCGGAGGCAAAGGAAGTATTTTTCTTGAATTTTAATGACAAAATCAGGTTCGCTGTCGCGGATTGCAGCATTACACCTTCTAACTTCGGATATGCAATGACTGTATTGGGGCATAAAACATTAAGAGAGTATCTTGTAACGAAACAGTGTATAACATGCCGTGATATTTTCGGCTTTTGCCAAAGAGTATGCTATGTGTTCAAATGCTGCGAAAATAAAGGTGTTTTTTCGGATTTTATGTTTGACTACAATGCTGTATTTGTGGATTCTGATATATCAGAATCAGTATTTATGTATGTTCCGTATTCATCAATGGATAAAAGTAAAATAAAGTTTTCTGAGCTTGCTGAAATACTGTATATATATGTGGATGAACAGGAAATAGATGTGAATGAAACTGTAAGGGAACTTATCTCTTTTATACAGAGATGGGAAAAAAGTGGATATGAACCATTGCTTTTTAATGAACTTGATAATTTTATTCATCTGTGTATGGAATCATTTGGTGACAGACCGAAAAAAGATATATTACTAAAAAATTGCCTTTCTAAAAAGAATATAGAGACTGCTGATGTGCGAAGAAGAGAAACAATGCAGTGTCAAGGCATAATATTATTATCGGGAGTTACGAAAAAACAGTACAAATATTTGCGTGAAAGAAATGATGACGGCGGTGATGAGAATGTTATAAAAATCGGCAGGAATAAAATGTGGGCGGATATGCATATATCTGATATGACAGTGAGCGGGAAACACG
>JAFTXL010000060.1 GCA_017464985.1 Clostridia bacterium
AACAAGACGCATATGAGAAGCGACAATTTCATCATTATCAGTCGGAACATATAAAGTTGACCTGTCTTCAAATACAGGCTTCAATACATAAAAGCTGCGATTTACATTACATACATTCATAGTCGTAATTTCTGCAATTTTACAAACTCCCTGTGTATCATAGATAACAGTATCCCCCACTGAAAACATACATATCCCTCCAAATAAAAATAACGCGTTGTCGCAACAGGACTTACGTTCTGCAATGCAAACAACACGTTGAACAACATTATTTTAGCACTTTTAAAAAAAAAATGTAAGCGAAAATTGACTCTTTTGATTGTGAAGTATTTTTTAATTAAAAGCCTTTTGCTCGGTTTTCGTACGGAGCTATCGGACGCATTGGCTCTGGAGTATTATCACCGAAGAGCTTCAGCAGCCATTTACAAGAAAGGTTTATCCATGCAGCAAAATTGTCATCGTAATATAACGAGCCGGCATATGTAATGTGGTTTCCTAATGCAATTCCGTGAGGACCGTCCTGGTATATATGCAGCTCGAATGGAATGTCATTTTCAGCAAGTGAATTTGCAAAAAGAAGTGAATTTTCCACAGCAACATCATTATCCGCGTACGTGTGCACAATGAAAGCAGGCGGGGTGTGCCCGCCGACATTTTTTTCGCAGGAAAGCTTATCTATATACCTCTTCCGCTCGTCAGGATCCGTAATATTTTGCATAAGAACATTTATCGAGCCCTCATGAAGAAATTTTGTTGCCGTAATAACAGGATAACACAAAATAAGTGCATTTGGTTTATTCTCTTCATTTAAGCAACCGGATATCTCCCGTACCTCGCTGTCATTCCACAATGTACCTAAAGAGGCAACAAGATGTCCACCTGCCGAAAAGCCGCATACGGCAATCTTATCAGTGAAAATACAGAACTCTTCTGCGTTCTCACGTATGAGTTTCATAGCTCTGCTCAAATCAACAAGAGAATTCGGGTATGCTGCATATTCTCCCACAGAATACCTAACCACAAAAGCGTTAAAGCCCTGCGCAAGAAAAGCCACTGCAATAACCTCTGCCTCTCGGTCTGATGTCATCATATATCCGCCTCCGGGACATACAACCACAGCAGGTCTTTTGTCCATATGCGGCATCTCGGGACTTTTGTCGCATATATACGAAACCATGTACACTCTTCCGTCGTCGGTAAGATTAAATCTTCTTATATTCATCATTTACTCCGTTCCGCCGTGTATTTCCACACAGCACTTAACCTATCTTGGTTTAATTATACACACAAATAAAACTACCACAACTGATTTTTAACAGTATTTTTTTCAAAAATAAAGCATATTTATTTACTGTTATCGGAACGAAAAGGGCTGCGGGCATGAATTTATTGAAAAAAAAACACGACAATGAAAGTTATAAATCTGGAGCAATTAAACTCATGATTGCAGGACTTATTGTCCGAGTGTTCGGTTTTGTCAACCGGATTTATATGTCAAATCTCATAGGCGCAGAGGGAATGGGACTTTACCAACTCACTTTTCCTGTCTATTCATTGATAATATTGACACTTACCTCCGGAGTTTCAATTACTGTGTCGGGAATGGCGGCGGCGGAGCGCGCGCGAGGCAGCGTAAAGGGCGCGCGCAAAGCTGCCAAAGCAGCTTTCTTCCTGCTGCTTGCAGCAGGAAGCGCCGCCGCCATCATAATGGTTCTTTTTGGCAGGCAGATATCCGATATTCTGCTCGGAGACAGCAGAACATACCTTTCACTTATATTACTTGCGCCATGCATACCGATAGTCGCTTCGGCATCCGCCATAAAAGGATACTTTTACGGCATGTCAAGAGTCACACCGACAGCCCTTGCACAGATAGTAGAACAAGTTGCCAGAATTTCATTCATCGTAATACTCGCACAAAAAATTGCAGGCACAAACCTCACATACGCTTGTGCAATACTCACGTTGTCATCTGCCGTAGGAGAGATGGCAAATCTGCTTGTTGTTATGGTTGCTTTCTTTAAATATAGCAAAGAAGAGGGACACAGCGGAAAAATGAAACTCTCTGAAATGACAAGGATTTCAAAAAATATAACAAAGGAAGCAGCGCCCATATCACTTAACAGATTTCTTGTATCCATTATGGGAATGATTGAAACAGTTGTGCTGCCCATGCGATTCCTCGCAGGAGGACTTGACTACACACAAAGCCTTGAAATGCTAGGAAGACTGTCCGGAATGGCAATGCCGCTTATAACGTTTCCGTCGATAGTCACATCTTCACTTTCAACAACACTTGTACCTGCAATATCAGAAGCAATAGCAAGAAATAACAGAAAACTTGCAGCAAGCAGAATATCGCGCTGCATAAAGCTAAGCTGTCTCATGGGATTTGTCTTTTTCGGATTCTTTTACGCATTCGGAGAAAATATAGGTGAATTTTTATACGCAGGTCAAAACACAGGAGAACTTCTGCGGCGTATGTCTGTATTCTGCATTCTGCTCTATCTTCAGCAGACAATGACAGGTATATTAAACGGACTCGGTAAACACAGCATTTCTCTTTTCAGCACCGCAATAGGATACGCAATAAGAATGAGCTTTATATGGTTCTTAGTTCCGATAAACGGGGTAAGCGGCTACATAAGCGGAATGTTCGTAAGCTCCGCAGTCACAGCTGTAATTAACCTGTTCTATATAGTAAAACATCTCGGAATCAATATCGAAGTAACAGAATGGATAATAAAACCGCTGTGTCCGGGACTTTTAATAATTATTTCAGGCACAGCATTGCTTTCAACAAATCTGAGCAATATAAACTTCGGTTGGATTTTAGCATGCGCAATATCAGGCATTGCCGCCTCGCTCCTTGCGCTATGGCTCGGCGTAATCAACATTTCTCATGTGAAAGATGAATTGCGGCGTCTCAGACCGACACACATCTGATATCAGAACAATTCTTTTACTATCCTCAGACCACTGCTTTCATCTTCATATGTGATAACAAAACTATACATTTTTATTCTTCTTAACATATTTTCTTATATTCGTAATTGCTATACCGAGCAGAAAACCTCCGATAAAACCTCCGAAATGTCCGTAGTTGTCAATATTCTCTTCTACCGCAAAAAGCCCGTAAAAAAGATTAAAAATTATCATCAGCGCAAACATAAAATAATTTCCGCTTTTTCTAAACACTTTTGCGTTTTTTCCGAAAAACATACGGTATATAATCAGTCCGCCCAAACCCATTATCGCGCCTGACGCACCGAGCGACCTGTAATCGGTAAACCAAAACGAAAGGAGGTTTCCAAGCAAACCGGACAGAAAATACACCGCGAAAAATTCAGCTGTACTGTAGTACCGGTAAACTATCGTTCCCAAATAAAACAAAAAGAACATGTTGCCGGCAAAGTGGGTGATATCGTAATGAAGAAACATACTGTTTAAAAGCCTCCACAATTATCCGTCACGTATAATATCGTTGTCCTGAATACCTGCCGACTTAAAAATATCTATGCCGCTGTTCTGCTCTGTAATCAATCCGGCAAAAAATATCATTATATTTATTAAAATGAGAAACATTACAGGGCTTGAAACTCCGACGCGTTTCCGCTCTCCCAATTCACTGTACTTCTTTACAGTCTCA
>JAFTXL010000061.1 GCA_017464985.1 Clostridia bacterium
AGAGATATTCACGCTTGCTATAATACGCCTGTGCAGCTGAGGTTCTGTTGTGAATCGTATCTACAGCCAGTGGGCGGTGACCTATCAGGGCAAACGCATGAAAATGTTAATCAGCTGAAATTTCCTGGCAGCCTGTGGATGACTCGCGGGGGCTATACAAAACTTCTGTTATGTGGAACCCCGATTGGGTGGAAAAGTAAAAAATTCCAAGAAAACGTGGTTTATACAAATTATTTGATCCGAGGGACCCCGTGGCATTAATAGCTTTTTTCAAAAAAGTTTTATGCGTTTGCCCTGATAGGTCACCGCCCACTGGCTGTAGATACGATTCACAACAGAACCTCAGCTGCACAGGCGTATTATAGCAAGCGTGAATATCTCTGCGCTCTTTATTATGTCATCGATGATTATAAATTCATCGCTTTCGTGCATTCTGTTATCGGTGCCAGGCATAGTGCACCCGAAAGCAACGCCTCCGGGAATGTCATGTACGTATGTTCCCCCGCCTGTGGACATGCATTTTGCTTCGTTTCCCGTTATGTCGCTGTATGATTTGAGCAGTGTTTGTACAAAAGGAGAATTTGCATCTGTGTGATGGGGCAGAGTGAGACACGCATCATCTACTGTAAAACCGTTATTGTAAAGAGACTCATCTACAGCTTTTTTTATTTCCGCATAATCCTCCGCAAGCGGTATACGTATGTCAATTCCGCCTGTTAAAACATTATTCTTGTATTTTAAAACTCCGAAATTAAGTGTCAGCGCTCCCGAAAGGCTGTCGCGGTAATCAATTCCTATGTTTTTTCCGTCTGTCTGACCGTGCGGAAAGAGTTTTAAAAGAGTGCCTGCGTATTTAAAGAAATTATCATCATTGCACATCTGACATTCAGCACAGTTATTTTCTGCACAAATATTGCTTTTATGCCTGTTGTAAAGGTCAACCAGCAGACACAAAAGTGCAGTCTGGGCATTGTTGCCTTTTTCGGGATTTGCGGCGTGTGCGCTTTTCCCTTTTGCTTTTATCGTGTATTCGTCAGATTCGTCATCTGCTTTTTCGACATAAAAGTTTACTTCTGTATAAAATTCAGATTTTTCTACAATTTTTTCTATTATCTCATCTGAAAATCTATCCTTAAATATAATACGGCATGATGCTTCCTGAGGAACAATATTTTGTGTTTCACCGCCGTTAAAGGTTATTATCTGTAAATTTTTATTTATAACGGACAAGTCTCTTCCTTTTGGGAAAGTCTTTGAAAAAGTAGGCGCGTAACGACCTTTTTCAATGTTTATAATAGGGAAGTCCGCATCCGGAGAAAATGTATTGACCGGCATTTTAAAATGGTCCTTGTAATAGTCCATATCCTCCGTGCCGGTTTCTTCACAGCAGCCGAGTATTATGCGCAAAGATTTTTTTAAGCCGCCTGTGATGTCAACGGCGGCTTTTGCCGCATACAATGCGGCAACGGCAGGACCCTTGTCATCTGCTGCGCCTCTGCCGAAAATCTTTGCGTCGGTAACTGTTGCTTCGTACGGAGGATATGTCCAATATGTGCCCTCGGGTACAACGTCCATATGTACGAGGATTCCGACCTCGGGCGCGGTGTCACCGTCAGGTGTTTTAAAATCCGCAATGCCGCAGTAATTCTCTGCGTTAAATGTTATGGCTCCGAGTTTTTCTGCAATTTCAAGACCTTTTTTTAATGCTTTAGCCGGGCCTTCGCCGAAGGGCATCGCCGGAATTGCGGCTTCTCTGACACTTTTTATGTTGATGAGATCGCATATATCACGAATCATACTTTCTCGAGAATTATCAAAATATTTTTTTATTTCTTTAATAATATTATTTTCGTATGTTTCCATTTGTTATTCGTCCAAACCGTCAATTTTAAATCCGTTTTCATCAGAAAGTGTTTTAAGTAAATTAACAGAATCACTAAATTCGTCATTTTCGTCTGCGTTATCAGTGTTTTCATCGTTAGGCAAAGATGTGTCAAGCTCGGCAAATGCTTTTTTATCGGTGATAGTCACTTTTAATTTTCTGCCAAAAGCGGAGGCTGCACATTCTTCAAGCATTCCGACGCAGTTTTGTTTTGTAAGCAGGTTTTTCATAACTTCGCTGTTAAACACAATGAAAAGCCTGTTTCCGGGAAGGATATATCCTTTACTGTTTACTTTTATATTGCCTGCGATACCGCCTTTTTTCTTATCGGATATAGCGGCAATAAAATCTTTCCAATCAAGTTCATCGGCGTTTTCTGCATTTTTATCTGAAAAATCACCGGAATCGTAAGCTGATGAAGCCACATTTGTATCATCGGGCTGATTTTCAGCCGATGTGACGGAAACAGGCTGAAAATCAGCCTCCTGTATCTGCATAGCTGCAGATGCAGGAACACCTGATGCTGATACAACTGATGCGAATTTCAAACCGTTTGCGGCAAGGTCCGCAACACGTTCTTCAAGAAATTTAAGCCGTGAATTAAAATCAATATTTTCGGCGCTCCAGTTTCTGTCACATATTGACAGCATACCTGCTTCAAAAAGAATTTTACGCTGTACCGCCCATTTCAGAGTATTGTCTAGAGCCGCAAGTTCTCTGATGATAAGAATACATTCTTTCGCATTTGTAAGACCTGACAGCTTTTGTATGCGTTCAAGTTCTTCTCCTGTTTCACATATAAGTGTACCGGGATTTCTTACGTTTAAAATAATAAGTATATTTCTGAAAATTTCAATTACTTCTGTTATGAAATTAGACGGGTCACGTCCCTGCATAAAAAGCTCGTCGGTGAGTTTCAGAATTTCGCTGCTGTCGCAGAGCAGGAGAGCCTCCGTGAATTTTTCTGTTGATTCTCTGTCAAGCGCACCTGCCGCGTTTCGAGCGTCTTTTACTGTGAT
>JAFTXL010000005.1 GCA_017464985.1 Clostridia bacterium
GAAAGAGGAGAAATTTTTGTCGGAGCACATTCAAATGATGTACATATGTATCCTTTGAGAAATTATTTTGGTATGATAAAGCACGGTTTGCATATTGAGGGTGTACGGAGATAGTATGGCAGTTTTTCGCACGATATCTCATAGTCAGAGATTTTTCTGATGAGATAGATTTTGTCGCAATCAAACTTGGTTGTTAGGTTGATTTTGGCACCGAGTCCTAACTTGTGCTATTATACACAGTGAGTTATAGTTTCAGAAATTTTTAAGATATCAAATGTATTATTTACAGTAATGAAACATATAAGATGTCTGAGAGGATATAAAATGGTTGAAAATAAAAACAGTAAAAATAAGAAAAAGAAACACGTACCGGTATTTACGTATTATTTAATAATTTTAGTAGTGGTGTTTATTATTTCCCTGGTAATAGTTCCGTGGATGAATGCCCCCACGTATAAAGAAATTTCATACAGTGAATTTATAACAATGGTAAAAGATGACAAAGTAAAGCAGGTAGAACTCAGCAATACGACCATAACCATTGTTCCGAAAGATATTGATGAAAAAAGTCCTGTTAACTATAAGACAGGTATGCTGCTTGTAGATGACAGTGACCTTGTTGCGCTGCTGATCGAGCATGATGTAAAATTCGGTTCGCCTATAGAGACAGGGTCTTTTTGGGCGAGTATACTTTCATTTATTATACCGCTTCTGATATGCTGGCTGCTGTTATGGTTACTGACAAGATCCATGAGTAAAAAGATGAACGGCGGCGTAATGTCGTTCGGCAAGAATACAGGTAAGATATACGCTGAAAAAGCGACAAAGAAAACATTTGATGACGTAGCAGGCCAGGATGAAGCAAAACATTCACTGCTTGAAATTGTTGATTTTCTGCACAATCCCGGAAAATACACTGCTATCGGAGCGAAGCTTCCGAAAGGCGCATTGCTTGTAGGTCCTCCGGGAACAGGTAAAACACTGCTTGCTAAAGCAGTTGCGGGAGAGGCAGGTGTGCCGTTTTTCTCTATTTCGGGTTCGGAATTTGTGGAAATGTTTGTCGGTGTGGGCGCATCTAGAGTAAGAGACTTGTTTAAACAGGCAATTGAAAAAGCTCCGTGCATTATCTTCATTGATGAGATTGATGCGATAGGAAAGAGCCGTGACAACGTCATGGGAGGCAATGACGAGCGTGAACAGACACTTAATCAGCTCCTTGCGGAGATGGACGGTTTCGATTCATCAAAAGGCGTTGTAATCTTAGCGGCAACGAACAGGCCGGAGGTACTTGATAAAGCGCTTTTGAGACCGGGAAGATTTGACAGACGCATCATAGTCGATTTGCCTGACCTTGAGGGCAGAAAAGCTATATTGAAAGTTCATATAAGAAATGTTATCACAGATGATTCTGTTGACCTTGAAGCGATTGCAAAAACGACACCGGGAGCATCGGGCGCGGACCTGGAGAATATTATTAACGAAGCCGCGCTTCGTGCCGTACGCGCAAAGAAAAATAAAGTCAGCCAAAAAGAACTCAACGAAGCAGTTGAAGTGATTCTTGCGGGTGAAGAGAAAAAGAGTACGGTGCTTTCGGAAAAGGAAAAACGCATTGTTTCATATCATGAAATAGGACATGCGCTTGTTGCCGCACTTTTAAAGAATACGGAGCCGGTGCATAAGATTACAATTATACCTCGTACATCGGGCGCGCTCGGTTATACAATGCAGGTTTCCGAAGAGGAAAAACACCTTATCAGCAAAGAGGAAGCATTGGAAAACATCTGTGTACTTGCAGGCGGCAGAGCTGCGGAACAGATTCAGTTCGGTTCTGTCACAACGGGAGCCTCAAATGATATAGAACGCGCTACGAAGTATGCACGTGACATGATAACAATGTACGGCATGAGCGATGAATTTGGTTTTGTAAATCTTGTATCCCGTACAAATATTTACTTGGGCGAAAACAGCTCGCTGAGCTGTTCTGATGAAACAGCTACAAAAGTTGATAATGAGATTCGCAAAATTATCACAGAGTGCTATAATAAAGCGGTAGAGATATTGTCTGAAAATAAAGATAAGCTTGATTATCTCGCTTCTGTATTGTATGAGCGTGAAAATATCACCGGTGAAGATTTCAAGGCGCTTTTAAGCGGCGAAGAAATTTCCGTGAATGAAAAAACTTCTAACGAAGAAAATCACAGTGCGGACGGAAAAGATGAAGTCTGCCTTGCGGATTCTGAAAACACCGGCACCGAGGCGGCAGAAGCGGATTGTGCTGAAAACGACGTTGTAAGTAAAGAGGAAACAAATGACCAATATTAAGCTGACCACCGTGACGTTAAGTCCGGTAATAGATATACATTATCAATTTGAAGAATTTCGTACTGAAAGTGAAAATAACGCGGCTTCTGTAATTAAAAATGCCGCGGGAAAAGGTATAAATATATCGCGTGCGCTTTCTTCTTTCGGTGTGCCCTGCAGAACTATGGCATTGCTCGGCAGGGAAAATGCCGATTCGTATCTTAAAATGCTCGAAAAAGATGGTGTTTCATGCGAATATGTGCTCGCTGACGGAAGTGTACGTGAATCGGTTTCGCTTAACGCCTGCGGTATGAATGAAACAAGGATACTTACAGATACATTTAATCCGGGGAAAGATTGTTTCGCCAATCTTATGTATGATGTTAATTTATATTCAGCTGATAATTCATATATTGCGATTTCCGGCAGAATCCCTAAAAGCATACATAAGTCTGATTTTATAGCTGAATGTAAAAAATTGAATGGGCGGCTGGTGCTTGATACAGCGTCTCTTTCTGCAGAGGAGCTTGCGGATGTATCGCCGTGGCTGATAAAACCCAATCAGAACGAAGCAAATGATCTTTTGGGAATATCATGCGATGCCGCGTGCGGACTTCCCGCTGCGCGCCTTTTGCTACAGAAAAAATGTGCGTCAAACGTGATAATAAGTCTTGGCAAGGACGGATTTGTTTATGCAGGCGAGTACGGAGAAGCAGTTGTGAAAGTTCCTGAAACGGAAGTAAAGGCAACTGTGGGAGCAGGAGACAGCACTATTGCGGGAATACTTTTCGGAATATATAACAATTTTAATTTTTTTGACTGTTTGAAAACAGGCGCTGCCTTTGGCAGCGCCGCATGTCTGGAATACGGCACAGTACCGCCGTCGCGCGATAATGTTATAAAGATATTATCGCAGATAGTTTTGAAATAAAGCATCGGAGGAAGTTAAATGCAGGATTGCAAAAAAAATGAATCATGCGCTTGGGAATGCCATGATGCTTACAGTGAAGTGATATGCCTTGAGGCAACAGATACAGATTTAAATAACAGATGGAAAGTATCATCTGTAGTTTCACGTATGCATGCGGTTGCAGGCAATCATTGTGTTCAAAACGGCTGGGGTTGGAACGACTTAAAAGAAAAATACGGAATATGTCTTGTTCTTACAAGAACGCACATTCATATGGACAGCTACCCCGAATGTTATACTAATGTAAGAATAAAAACATGGCCTGAAAACGGTATTAAATCTATTTTCACAAGATATTTTGAAATGGAAAATGCGGACACCGGCGAGCGATACGGATATGCTTCCGTGCAGTGCGTTATCATGGATATGATAAACCGAAGTATAGTTCGTCCCGATAATCTGAATCTGCCTGAGTTCGGCATATACGATATCGAACCGCCGTGCAGCGGTGTACCGAAGCTTGTTATAAAAAAGAATTTGTTGGGCAGATCTGAAAACAGTATGCATAAAAGAGTGCCTGTTTACTCGGAACTTGACTATAACGGTCATGTGAATAATTCAAAATATATCGAGTGGGTATGTGACCTTTTTGAGCCTGGACATTACAGTGATAAAAAGATATCTGAATTTGATATAAAATATAACAAGGAAACCCTGTACGGCAATGAAGTCTCCCTGGAACTCATACCGGGTGATGAAAATACTTACTATGTAAGAGGAACTGCCGATGACGGCGAAGAAAAAGATGTATGCAGATTTGAAGCATCAGTAAAGTTTATTTAAACTTTACTGATGCTTCAAATGCATTTAATTGGTTTAAATTATATCATTCCGGCATATGTACTACAACTCGGTGTATCGGTTGCCCCAAGTCAACAAAACGCTGTTCATATTCCGTCACTACGTTGCCTTCCATTCCGTCTTTGTGGAGGTCGTACGATACGTCGGTAAGTGTGCAGCCGTATTCTTTATATACATCGAGCGAAAAATCAAAAAGCTGTCTGTTATCTGTTTTTTGGTGAATTTCTCCGCCTTTTGTCAGCAACTTAATATATGTAGGCATGAAGCTGCTGCTTGTCAGTCTGTTTTTTTCATGGCGTGTTTTCGGCCACGGATCGCTGAAATTAAGATAGATACGGTCAATTTCTCCGTCGTCAAAAAATTCGGTGAGTTCTCTTGCATTTGCATTAATAAAATGAACATTTTTCAGACCTGCTTTATCGGCTTTTTCCATTGCGGTGACAATAACATTTCTCACTCTTTCAATTGCAATGAAAGTGACATCGGGATACATAGCCGCCATTCCGCAGACAAATGAACCTTTTCCGCATCCGATTTCAAGATGCAGTTTGCTTCCTCCGAATGTTTTAAGCCAAATCCCTTTGTACTGAGCGGGCTCGTCAATCAGCAGGTATGAACATTTTTCTATTCTGGGTTCTAAATTCTTTTTTGTGCGAAGTCTCATTATTTATAAACTCCTTAACTTAATTTTTAGATTCTTTGCGCAATCCTTAATGTGTTCTACGAAATTTTAACAAAATAAACTGCGGTGTACAATAGAATTATGTGCTTTTTTAGTAGAAAACAGTGTATTATTGCATTTTCTCGGTATAGTGTGCAGCTGATTAGTCACATGCAGATTCCGTGGGTACTGATGCCCGATCGGTAGAGCACTATGCCCAGAAATGTTAAGAAATTCCATTGACATTAATTTTAAACCGATTTTTTTTCAAGTGTTTGTCTGAAGCCGGTTCTTCATACCCTTGAAGCGATTAAAGAAATAATGTACAATAACAAAATCAATATCAGAATAAAGGCAGTTCAGACTTATGGTTGATATACAAATGAAAAAATTTAAAATTAGTTTAGCGGCAGTTATTACAGTATTTTTGATTGTGCAGACGGTGTTTTGCTTAAGCAGAGGTATTTATGCAAGCGCGGAGGAAACTCCGGAAGTCAGCGTCAGTGCGCCTGCAACAGTTGCGGCAGGCGAAGAAGCATCGATTATGGTAAATATTGACTGTCAAGATAAGGTGTTTACGTCGGGCAGTGTAAAAGTACAGCTTTCGGCGGATAGCTTCACCGGTGTTTCGGC
>JAFTXL010000062.1 GCA_017464985.1 Clostridia bacterium
CCCATAAAAAATCCTCCTTAGTAAAAATATAAAACGCGGCAGAAACTTTATAAATTTCAACCGCGTAAAAACTGTGACCTATCAATTATTCCTTTTTATTTTATCAACCTGCTGCATCTAAAAGTGACATTATCCCGTCAAATTTATAGCTCCAGGAAAGTCCGTCGCTTTGCGAATCCGATGTGTCAGGCAATACACGGTTCAACTCCTCCTGTGTGCTGTTTATTTTATACTCCGCGCCGAAATATTCTTCAAATACATCGCCTATTGCGGAAATCACATAACCGCCATATACACCGTGTTCGACAACTATAGATACAGCAATTTCCGGTTCGTCTGACGGAGCAAAACACATGAATACTGAGTTTGATGATGTTGTAGCATCTCCTGTTTGTACAGTACCTGTTTTTGCAGAAGCAAAACCCTCAGGGAAATTTACAAGCGTAGTTTTAATTCCTCCGTTCAATTTTGCCATTGTATACAAACCCTGCTGTACCGCCTCCAAATTCTCAGCAGCCACATCAATTTTCTGTGACTCTGTTTCCGGCTCGTATATAAGAGCTCCCGAAGCAGATGTGACGCTGTCTATTATATGCGTTGGAACAAGGTATCCGCCATTTCCCAAAGCAGAAATATATCTGTTTATCTGAATCGGTGTAAAAAGTGTATACAACTGACCGATAGATGTCTGCGCTGTGTCAGAATCAGACCAAACATGGCTTGTATCCTCTTCGTTCAGCAACATCGTCTCCGGATTACTTCTGTTTCCCTCATACTCCGCAAGCTCTATTCCTGTCTTTTCACCAAGGCCAAATTTTTCCGCGTATTCATCTATTACATCTATTCCTGCGTCAATGCCCGCCTGATAGAAGAAAATATTGCATGAATGAGCAATGGCATATTCCATATTCAAGTATCCGTGATGAGACAGACAAGTATGCGCTCTGCCGTTTACTTTAAGCGTTCCCGTACAATTTATAGTAGTAGTTGTATCTATAGCGCCTGTACTAAGCGCAGCAAGAGCAACCACAGGTTTAAATGTTGAACCGATTGAGTAAAGTCCCTGTGTCGCTCGGTTTAAACTCGGAGAAGCAGGATCAGCAAATAAATCGGTAATAGCCTGCTGAGCTTCACGGTCAGATGAAGGCTGAACAAAAATCGAGTTGTCGTATCCGGGATACGATACCATTGCAAGGACTTCACCTGTATTTATATCAGAAACCACTATTGAACCGGAATTACAGTCACCGAAATTATTATAATCATTTCTGTTTGATGCAATATCCAGAATAGTTTCTTCCAGTGAATTATACGCAGTCTGCTGAAGATGTATATCAATTGTAAGATATACATCATTTCCCGCAACAGGCGCAGTGTATGACAGTTCTCTTACAACACCGTCTTCGTCTCTGTACATGACACGTGAACCTTTTGTGCCTCTCAGATAGTCCTCGGCGCTTTTTTCAAGACCGTTTTTACCTATAATATCATCAGCGGCATATCCCTGATCTTTTAATTCTTCATATTCTTCACTGCTTATAGCGCGCACATATCCGATTACCTGACTTATACATTCCGTATTAACATATTCTCTGAAATACACTTTTTCAGTAGTTATTCCCGGGAAATCAAGATATCTTGAAGAAAGTTCAACCATAGTCTCTTCACAGCAATCCGTCGCGATAGTTGTCGGTCTGAGAGAATCAAGACCGTTTGTATAAGTTTCATATCTTATACACATGATCATATACGCTTCTTCATTTGTATATTTTTCTTCAATTTCAAATATATCATTCCGCAGATAATTAAACGCACCGGCAGGCTCAGCAAGCTTTTCTCTGTCAGCTTTTTTAAGCGCAATACCACTTATCCATGAGGCGCGCGCCTCTGCATTTTCGTCACCTTCGAGAGAATACCCCCACGAATCCGGAGACTCAAGGTATCTCGCCAAAGGATTATTATACGTGTCATCATTTTTTTCAAAAAGCTGTATCAACTCAAGATACATGGCATCACGTTCGGACTGCTCGCCGGAAACGTTTACCATAAGAACCTCATATGCAGTTCTGTTTGTTGCCAAAAGAACTCCGTTACAGTCATATATAGACCCTCTCGGGGCATCAAGTTCAATCGCGTATGTAGTTATCTGCTGCTTATCGGCAGCATTGGCGTCACCTTCGACTATTTGGAGATTGTACAGTCTTAAAGATAAAGCAGTCATCGCGACAAGCATAATCAATGTAACATACAGATATCTGTTTCCGAAGAATTTTTTCAGAGCATTTTTCATTTTAACAGGCTGATGCCTTGCACCTCCTCCTAATTTATCATATGTAATTTATAAAGTATTCTTTTTACTCATAATCTTCCAAAGAGCAACAAGCGGCCATACCAAAACAGCAAATATAATAAAGTCATATAATGAAACAGGCAGTATGCGCACTAAAAAATGCTCCCTGTAATTTTCATAAAAAGTATTGCTTAGACTTGAATACATAAGCATCATTTTTGCAAAAAAACTTTCACTGATTGTATATAAAAGAAAGTATGCCGGAGCAAAAAGATACATAAAACCACGGCTTCCTTTATGATTTGTCCTGTTTTTTCCCGGAATCATGCTTATAGCGGAAGCAAAAATTGCGGCATACATCAAAAGTAATGCGTAAAATCCGAAAAATCTGCCGTATACAATATCCATGTATAAACCTGCGCCGAGTCCGAAAAACATCGTCGCGCGAAAATTTGATAAAAAAGCAAAAATGTATACAACAATAATCGCAAATTCAGGCTTTACGGAAAGTATCCTTAAATCATTGAAAAATCCCTCTTGAATAAACAGGGATACGGCAAGAACTACAGCAAATACAAAAACACGTATTTTACTGCTCTTTGTGTCAAATTCCACTATATCATCCGATATCAGCTTTCGAGGCGCAAACGGTACGTCATTCTTAAAAACAGCGCCCTCCTCATTCTTTTCAAAAAGAGGCGAAAATACTTTTTTTAAATTCCAGTTTATCACTCTTCGGTTTCACCTCCGGAGACCTCTTCGGCTTTAGGCAAAACCATTACATA
>JAFTXL010000063.1 GCA_017464985.1 Clostridia bacterium
ACCGTAGGCGGCGCTGAATGACCCTGAATAAGAGGCATGGCGTAATCGATAAATCCGCCTCCGACAAAATTACCTTCTTTATTTATCCACTCAAGAGGCACTTTCTTTTCAATATTTGCAATATCAGAAAGAGAAATCAGCTTCATGTCACATTTATAAGAACCATTTACATCTGTATTACGCTCAAAACCGATGCAGTAATCGGTAACGCCTTCTACAGCTTTAAGCACTGCAGCCTCTCCTGCCATGTAAGCTTCTTCGACATCTGTTTTTGATGCACAGTGCGCAGCACACCGCTGAAGAATATTAAACTCTACTCCGCGCGCCTTTATACCAAGCTTTTCCTGTGTGATGCGCGCTAAAGTTGCCGCAGCACCGCCGAGCTGTGCATGTCCGAAAGAATCTTTGCTGCCGCCCTCTGCAACATATCTGCCGTCAGCATAACGAATTCCCTCTGATACCGCTACGATTACATTCCCGTCATTTTTTTTACTTATAACAGATACATTCTGTAAAAATTTATCTTCATCAAACGCCACTTCGGGAAGATAGATAAGATCCGGCCCCAGACCTCTCGCCGACGCGAGAGATGCAGCTGCGGTAAGCCATCCGGCATTTCTGCCCATTATTTCGACAATCGTGATTCTACCGTTATCGTAAACATGAGCATCGTGATATGCTTCCATAAGAGAAGTTGCAATATATTTTGCCGCACTGCCGTACCCAGGACAATGGTCTGTACCGTACAAATCATTATCGATAGTTTTCGGAACACCTATTACCCTGCACTCATAGCCTACTTTTTTCATGTATTTACTGATTTTATTGCAGGTGTCCATCGAGTCATTTCCTCCGTTATAGAAGAAATACCTGATATCATACTTTTGAAACATCTCAAGGAGTCTCTTATAGTCTGTATCATCCTTTTCGAAATCAGCAAGCTTGTACCTGACTGAGCCAAGTGCCGATGAAGGAGTTGTTTTAAGAAGCAACAATTCCTCTTTGTCCTCAAGACCCATATCAAAAAGTCTATCATTCAGAACACCCCTGATACCGTGTTCCGCACCGTATACATGCGTGATACAATCCTGAGCAAGCGCTGTCATAATAACACCTGCTGCGCTTGCATTTATTACTGTGGTCGGACCGCCTGACTGTCAGAATAATGCTGCACCTTTTAGCTTTGTCATAATAAAAACTACCGGCGGAATAAACGCCATGAGTATAGCGCTTATTCCGCCGGACTCCCTTCTTAAATTACTGATTTAATATAAGCAACCATTATGCTTTTCCGTCACAGCCGAGAACATTTACAATTTTATGAGCTACGATATTCTTAATATTTGCTCTGGCTGGCTTCAAATATTGTCTGGGATCAAAATGAGACGGATTCTCATTCATGTACGGTCTTATTCCTGCAGTCATTGCAAGTCTCAACTCCGAGTCAATATTGATTTTACAAACTGCCATCGACGCTGCTTTTCTGAGCATATCCTCAGGAATATCGATAGCATTAGGCATGTCTCCACCGTTTTCGTTTATAATCTTTACATACTCCGGAACAACAGATGACGCGCCGTGGAGTACAATCGGGAATCCGGGAAGTCTCGCTTCAACTTCTTCAAGAATGTCAAAACGGAGCTGAGGCTTCTGACCCGGCTTAAACTTATATGCACCGTGGCTTGTTCCGATAGCAATAGCAAGCGAATCAACGCCTGTACGCTCTACAAACTCCTGAACCTGAGCAGGGTTAGTATAAGAAGCATCTTCATCACTTACGTTTACATCGTCTTCTATACCGGCAAGTCTGCCAAGCTCACCCTCTACTACAGCGCCATGTGCGTGCGCGTATTCGACAACTTTCTTTGTCAATGCAATATTGTCTTCAAAATTATGGTGTGAACCGTCAATCATTACAGAAGAAAATCCGCCGTCGATACAGGATTTGCAAAGTTCAAATGTATCACCATGGTCAAGATGAAGAGCAATCGGAAGTCCCGTTTCAATGATAGCCGCTTCAACCAACTTTACAAGGTAAGTATGATTTGCGTACTTCCTAGCACCGGATGATACCTGCAGTATAAGAGGTGCATTCAACTCCTTTGCCGCTTCTGTAATACCCTGAATGATTTCCATATTATTTACATTAAAAGCACCGATAGCATAACCGCCCTTATATGCTTTATCAAACATTTCTTTAGTTGTTACCAATGGCATATAAACAACTCCTCCATTTATTCGTATTAATATATGTATATATGATAACACTTTACAGATTCTAATTCAAATCATTATTTACAATATTTCCCGCTCACGGCAATCGCTTACGAAAAATCTTGAGATTTTTTGTACAAAACTGCCTCGGCAGTTTTGTTTACGGAATTTTGCCGTTAAAAATAAATTTTTCGCGTCAATTTAACTTCTGCAAAATTCCGTAAGCGATTGCCGTGATCTCCCAATTTATTTTACTTGCAGTAAAAAAGTCCATGTATTAAAATGAAATAGTTTGAGTTAGTTATTTACCGGAGGTTTTAATATTTATGGGTTCACAACAAATAGATTTCGAAGTTGCAAGAAGGCGAACTTTTGCAATCATTTCACACCCTGACGCAGGAAAAACTACTATGACCGAAAAGCTTTTGCTTTACGGAGGAGCAATCAGACTTGCCGGTTCGGTTAAAGCACGTAAGTCCGGCAAACACGCCGTATCAGACTGGATGGACATTGAGAAACAAAGAGGTATTTCCGTAACTTCTTCTGTACTTCAGTTTGAGTATAATAATTATTGTATAAACATTCTCGATACACCGGGACATCAGGACTTCTCCGAGGACACGTATAGAACGCTCATGGCAGCAGACAGCGCTGTGATGCTTATTGACGGAGCAAAAGGAGTCGAAGCGCAGACAATTAAGCTGTTCCATGTCTGCAAAATGAGAGGTATTCCGATTTTCACATTCATCAACAAAATGGACCGCGCCGCAAAAAATCCGTTTGATTTGATGGAGGAACTTGAGGAAGTCCTCGGCATACAGTCGTATCCCATGAACTGGCCTATCGGTACAGACGGAGACTTTAAGGGAGTATACAACAGAGAAAAGAAACATATAGAACTATTTGATGGCGGCAATCACGGACAGTCATTTGTAAACTCAGTCACAGGAAGTTTTGACGACGAAGTCTTTGCCGACCTTTTAGGCGACGATTACCACAACAAGCTCAAAGAAGATATTGAACTGTTGGATATGGCAGGCGAAGACTTTGACTTAAAAAAAGTCATTAACGGTACACTCACTCCTATTTTCTTCGGCTCCGCAATGACAAATTTCGGCGTATTGCCGTTTCTTGAGGAATTCATAAAAATGGCACCGTGTCCGCACGGAAAAACAGCGAAGAACGACGTGGAAGTAGACCCTGTAGAAACACCTTTCAGCGGATTTATTTTCAAAATACAGGCTAATATGAACCCTGCTCACAGAGACCGTCTTGCATTCTTACGTATCTGTTCCGGTAAATTTGAAAAAGGAATGGAGACATGGCATACAAAGAGCGGCAGAAAAATCAGGCTGTCACAGCCAACACAGTTTATGGCACAGGAACGCACTATCGTTGAAGAGGCTTACGCAGGCGACATTATCGGACTTTTCGACCCTGGATTTTTCAGCATAGGAGATACACTTTCGCAGAACAACGCAAATCTGAAATTTGCTGATATCCCTGTATTTCCTTCTGAGCATTTTGCAAGAGTAACTTTCGCAGACTCCATGAAACGCAAACAATTCCAAAAAGGAATCACGCAGCTTGCTGAAGAAGGCGCAATCCAGGTATTCAAGCAAGTTGATATAGGCGTTGAAACACTCATAATCGGCGCTGTCGGCGTTCTCCAGTTTGAAGTTCTTGAACACAGATTAAAAGGCGAATACGGTGTTCCGATAAGAATGCAGACGCTTCCCCACCACTACGCACGCTGGATTGTAAACCCTGAGCTTGATCCCAAGTCACTCACGCTCACAAGCTCCACGATGATTACAACAGATACAGACGGCAATCACGTTCTACTGTTTGAAAACGAATGGGGAATCGAGTGGGCAAAAGACAAAAACAAAGGTCTCGAGCTTTCGGAAATGAAAATATAAATGCAATTTAAACAAAATAAACATAAAAAACGGTGTATCAATCCGAGCAAGTTTTGTTCAAACCGATACACCGTTTTTTATTACTGAAAATTTCCGCAAACTATTATAAAA
>JAFTXL010000064.1 GCA_017464985.1 Clostridia bacterium
ACTATTTGCTCTTATCATTGATTGTCAACTCGACAGATTCTTCTTTTTACTTAGAACCGAGCATGCAAAATTGCTCAAACTATGAAAAAATGAGGTTTTCAGAATGAGTGATTTTGAACTTTTGCAAATTATGCTCTGCATACCTCATAAAATCAGTTCATATATTAGAAACAGACCACCAAAAGGAGGCTGTTTGAAAAATGGCTATTGATATTGGCGCACTTGTGCAGGAACATTACGGAATAATTGCCGCGAAATGCATCAGCACACGTGAAGGCTGGATTATTGAAGAAGAAGGAACCGGACGGAGTTTTCTATGCCGGCAGTCACAACTGCGGGGAGAAAAAATCATAGGTACATATATAATGCTTGAACATTTAGAATCAAACGGATTCGACAAAACGGATAAATACATTACGTGTTTAAACGGTCTTCCGTTTATTCAGGGAAACTCAGCAAATTTTACATTGATATTCAGAAAAAACGGCACAGAATGTGACATAAGCGATTCAAACGACATTGCATCGGCATCTGTATTACTTGCTCAAATGCATCTAGCAGCAGAGGGATTCACAGCAGATGCTGCAAAAGACCGTCTTATTAAATACCATGATATGCTGAGCGAAGATGAGGACGAACAGTTTAATTTCAGCAGCTATATGAAGAATGATCTTGGAAAAACACAAAGTGTTTTCAAAAAAAGATTTGAAGAATTGAAACGGTTTCGCAAAACCGCAAAACGCAGCAATAACGCATTTGATTACGCTTATCTTGAAGTTGCTGATTACTATTGCAGCCTCGCGGAAACGATATCACAAGCACTTGAAGATTCTCCGTATCAGATTATTACAGATGAATATTCAAAGAGGGGATGTATTTGTCACAGAGATTATACAGGACATAATATACTTCTGAACGAGAACGAAAGTATAATAAATTTTGAAAGCGCCTGCATTGATTTGCCCATATATGACGTCGCGAACTTCATTCGGCGCAGAATGAGAAAATGCGGTTGGTCGTCAAAAGATGCTTATTACATTCTTGAAAATTACAGCAAGGTACGTCCGATTTCAGATGACGAGCTTTCAGTTCTGAAACTGTTGCTGCAGTTCCCGCAAAAGCTTTGGAGAATAATAAATAAATACTATAACAGCAGACGGTCATGGTGCGAGAAGAGCTGTCTTGCGAAGCTTGAAGAAGTAAAACAGGAAAGAGAACCGCTTGAAGAATTTGCTATTCAATTTCTGACATAAATAAGTGCAGCATAGCATAAGAATAAGTGTATTCTCGGCGGAATACATTTATTAAAAGGAGGTAATAAAATGCCGGAGCTTATAAAAAATTACGTAAAAACCAGTAGAATCATCCCTACGGAGACCGTTCGTTTTGTACATGATTCCGACCATGCGGTACCGGAAAACATGCCCGATATTTCGTACATACTTGCAAACGACGCAGCAGTAACCGTTGATAAAATTTCAACAGAATCAGACCGTATCACGGTAGATATATCAATTATTTATAACATTCTATATATGAACGAGTCGGAACTGTCAGAGCCGCAATCACTTACCGTGAAAACAACACATGCAGTTGCGGTCAGTGCACAGGGAATTGATTCTGACTGCATATGCAAAGTAAAATGCTGTGCAGAGCAAACTGAAATCACAAACTTTACAGGAAGAAGATTTTCTGTAAGATGCGCCGTAAAATGCGCTTCAAACATTGAAAGCACTTCCGAATTGGCAATTCCGATAGGTATTGACGGTATTTCTGACATCCAAACCGCAGAAGATCCGTACACTGTGAGCACAACAGCGGAAAGTACAACAAATTACCTTGACATATCCGAAAAAGTTGAACTTCCATTAGGGAAAGCAGCATTTAAATGTTTGCTCAAAAATGATGCGTGTATCAGCGACATATCATTCACTACTGCCTCAAACGAACTAACAGTAAAAGGAAACCTGAATGTTTGTACGCTATACGTCGCAGAAGACAATTCAAAGACACTTCAGGTGATTGAAAATCAGATTCCGTTCAGCGAAACAATTTTCATTGAAAGAGACGATGACAGCGTTATCTGGAATGTCTCTGCCGTACTCAATTCTTTTTCAGCAGAAGCAACGGAGGACAACGACGGTGAATTAAGAATGTTGTCCGTCACAGCGATTATAAAAATAGATGCTGTAGCACATGAAACTGTTGCAGGCAAAATTCTCAGTGATGCCTACTCGCTGTCACAGGATTTCCTGCTTCCGACGCGTCAGATCGATATTTATACAAAATGCAATGAAGTATCTTCACAATTTGTTTTAAAGACACTTGCATCTGTTCCTGAAGAAATGCCTGAAATCTCAGAAATAGTCAGCATTACAGGACAAATCGGGCAGACAGACGTAACGTCAGATGAAGGATATGCTGTTATAGAAGGAATCGCAATATGTGACATTCTATATATATCAAAAGACAGCACAAAGCCCATCGGAGCTTTCTCTGTTCAGATTCCGTTCACACAGCAAGTTGATAGAAGAGACATTACTGCTTCATCTGTGACAGATATCAATTTGAATATAAACCACACATCATTTAGTATTCTATCCCCCAATGAAACTGAAATTCGCATAGCAATTACAGCACAGGGAGAAATCATGACCCCCGGAACAATGACTGTAATAACTGACATTTCCGAAAGTTCAGACAGAACTGTTTCGAGAGAAAATCAGCCTTCTATTTTGCTTTACATTGTTCAACCGGGAGACAGCTTATGGAAAATCGCTAAAAGATACAACGCTCCGATTGAAATACTAAAGAGCATAAATAACATTGATGATGACATGATAATGCCCGGACAGAAATTATTTATTCCGAAAGGATAACAGTAAAACAAAGTAATTTGTCATTAAAAGGGGCTGTAAAAAAACATCCCCTTTTACCGTGCAAAAATTTTCAAATACAATCCAGCACATTTAAATTTAATAATATACAAAAGAACTTTCTTTTTTAACGGTACTTTCATCTGACCTATATGTTTCATAGCATTTACAGTAAAAGGATCGTTGAAAATACTCTTCACATAAGAAACTCTGTCTCCGTGATTTTCAAGCGCCGACCATTCAGACAGACTGTTTAGAATACAGAATACTGCCATGCGGTTTAACTGCACCGTAAAATCATACTCTTCCGCATCTTTAAAATATTTAACAAAAAAAC
>JAFTXL010000065.1 GCA_017464985.1 Clostridia bacterium
GAGGAAGTAATCATAATTACCGGCAGAACTTCGTTCTACGCAGAAAGCGGCGGACAGGCAGGCGATACAGGTGTTATCGAGACATCTTCCGGCAGCGTAATCCGTGTAATCGGAACAGAAAAGACAGCCGATAAGAAATGGAAGCATATCTGTGTAGTAGAAAGCGGAATGATTGAGCAGGGCGACAAATGCGCAATGAAGGTTGACAGGGCAGAAAGACTTGCCACTGAAAGAAACCACAGTGCGACACACCTTATGCAGAAGGCTTTGCAGAAGGTTCTCGGCGAACATGTACATCAGGCAGGTTCAAGTGTAAATCCTGACAGACTAAGATTTGACTTTAACCATATGCAGGCGATGACCGCTGATGAGATAGCGCAGGTTGAAGAGATTGTGAATGCTTCAATCTATGAGGATTATGCTGTGGATATAAAGGAAATGCCTATTGACGAGGCAAAGAAACTCGGCGCAATGGCATTGTTCGGAGAGAAATACGGAGATGTTGTACGCGTTGTAAATATGGGCGGCTACAGCATTGAATTCTGCGGCGGTACACATGTAAAGAATACAGCTTCGATAGGTCTTATAAAAATTCTCCACGAGAGTGCTGTTGCTGCCGGAATCAGAAGAATAGAGGCAGTTACAGGTAATGCCGCAAGAATGTATTTCAGCAGCAAAGAGAAGCTTTTGAACGATACAGCGGCAGCTTTGAAATCATCTGTTGCAGATGCTCCGGAGAAAGCTGCAGCTATTACTGCTCAGTACAAGGCTGTTGTAAAAGAGCTTGACGATATTAAGAAAGAAATGGCATCGGGCGATGTTGATTCACTTATTGCAAAGGCAAAGGAAGTAAACGGCGTTAAGGTTGTAACAGGAAGATTTGATATGCTTGAGGGCGAAGGTCTGCGTGATATGGCAGAAAAACTCAGAGATAAACTCGATTGCGGTATCGTTCTTGTTGCCTCCGGCGCAAATGACAAAGTACAGCTTGTTGCGATGGCTACAAAGTCTGCTGTTGCATCAGGTGTTGCCTGCGGTAAAGTTATTAAACAGGCTGCAGCAATGTGTGGCGGTGGCGGCGGCGGACGTCCCGACATGGCACAGGCAGGGGGAAAGAATCCTGCAGCTATCGACGAAATGCTGTCAAAAGTTGACACAATGATTTAATAAAAAGCTATAAAACGTTTTACGGATTTTGGGGTCTCACAGGCGTAGAATGCGTTTGGGACCCTCGGCTTTTTTATAAAACTGTGACCAAAATTGTTTTTTTGCTTCGGCGCAGGTTGATAAAACAGAAAGGAATTAAAAAATGAGTGATTGTTTGTTTTGTAAGATAATCGACGGCGATATTCCGTCAACGAAAATATATGAAGATGAGTATTGTTATGCATTCAAAGATATAAATCCTCAGATGCCTGTACACATTATAGTTGTTCCCAAAAAGCATTTCGCAAATGTTTTGGAATACACGGAAGCGGATATTGAGATTGCCGGAAAAATCCAGCTTGCAATAGGTAAAATTGCACGTCAGGAAGGCTTTGCGGAGAACGGTTTCAGAGTGATAAACAACTGCGGAAAAGATGCGATGCAGACCGTGCAGCATGTGCATTACCATATTCTTGCAGGCGGCGCAATGACTGAAAAGATTGTCTGAAAGGCGGAGCGGTAAAAGTGAAATATCTTGTTATAAACGGACCTAATCTCAATATGCTCGGAATCCGTGAGCCTGAGATTTACGGAAAGACTACTTACGGGGATTTGTGCGCATATATCAAAAGCGAAGCTGATGAAATGGGTGATGAGGTTGAAATTGTTCAGTCAAACAGCGAGGGAAAGCTTATTGATTATATACACGAAACGTATTTTAACGGATGCGAAGGCATCGTAATCAACGCGGGCGCTTATACGCATTACAGTTACGCAATACTTGATGCGCTTAAAGCGGTGTCGGGAAAGGTGCCGACGGTTGAGGTCCATTTAAGTGATATAAATGCGAGAGATGAATTCAGACATAATTCTGTAATTCGTCCTGCGTGTGTAGACATGGTTTGCGGAATGGGTGTTTTAGGATATATTGAGGCTGCGAAGCGTCTTAAAGATTATTTGGACAAAAAATAATTGTTTTTTGGAGAAGTATATGAGTTTGTTAAAACCTGAATTCTGGTTTGATACGATTTATGATATCGACTATGAAAATTTATATAATGACGGCGTGAGAGCACTGTTTTTTGATATAGACAATACGATGGCAGGTTATGAGGAAGAAAATCCGTCAGAAAAACTGAACGAATTTGTTAAAAAATTGAGAGAAATGGGATTTAGTGTTTCTGTACTGTCGAACGCGAAAGCAGGCCGCTCAAAACATTTTGCGGAATGTCTGAATGCCGATTTTGAAGGACATGCTCTCAAGCCGAGACGCAAAGGCTTTGTAAGCCTTGCTGAGAGACTTGGAGTAAAACCGTGTGAAGTTGCCATGATAGGAGATCAGCTTTTCACGGATATATGGGGTGCTAACCGTTATGGCTGCCGCAGCGTACTTGTGACACCTATAAATCCGGAGGGAGATCCGGGATTTGTCAGATTCAAAAGGCTTTTTGAACGGTCGATTATTAAGAAATGCAGTAAAACAAGGAGTAAGTAAAATGGCAAAGACATCAAAAAAAATAGGAAGTGTTGCTGCGGTTATACTGGGATGTATCGGAGC
>JAFTXL010000066.1 GCA_017464985.1 Clostridia bacterium
ATCCATGATATTACTCCCCTTTCTATAATTATTTAATTTTCAAAGTACTATCATTTATTATTAATGTTATAAATGCAGAAACTTATATTTATCAATTGTACTAAATAGCCGAATTATTGTCAATTGAAAAAAGAAAAATTGTGGAGTGTGTCTGAACTTTTACTTACAGGGTGATCGATTACAAAAAAGCTTGGAGACTCCGCGAAGATTTGGCGCGAAATTGATTTTTTGAGGGCGTAGGATATTGCATTTGAGCTATGTGTTCAATAGGCAGCGTGAAGGACAGAGTTGCGGCTGAAATAATTGAAGATGCGGAAAAAGGGTTGTTGAAGCCCGGCGCTATCATAATTGAGCCTACAAGCAGAAATACAGGTATCGGTCTTGTGTCAATTGCGACGTAGACGAAAAATAACTATATCTCTGGACAATTTAAAAATCCGAATACAAAAATTGTTGCGGTAGAGCCTCTGGACTCGGCTGTTTTAAGCGGCGAAAAAGCAGGATTGCATAAAATTCAGGGGATAGGAGCATGTTTTATACCGGAGACATTGAATACAGAGTTTTATGATGAAGTTATTGCCGTGGAAATAGAAGAAGCATATGTTGCAGGAAAAGCTGTCCCAAGACAGGAGGGAATATTGATAGGCGTTTCAGCGGCAGCGGCTGTAGGTGCTGCCGCAAAACCGGCATACTTGAAGAAAACAGATAGAAAATTATAACGGTTCTTTTGCCTGACGGAGACAAAAAATATATGTCTACGCCTATGTTTTATTGAAAATTGACAGGAAGAAACAACTCATTCATTTGCTCGGTTTGTTCACAAATAAACTCTTTATAACAGCAAAGAATCATGTTAAAATACAAACGTTATAATATTATAATGTAATAAAGCGAGGATGTTTTATATGGCAAGACATAATCGGATAGAGCTTAATGATTTTGACGATGATAAGAAAAAATTAAAAAAAGATAAATATGAGGAGTTTGCGGAGGATAAGTCATTTGACAGCGATTTTGACGGGTATGACAATCCGGATGCTGACGACGATTTGGTTATAAAGGACACTGTGCCTCGTTACAGAAGAGCTGTACGTTCGGCTCTTTATAATGAGAAAAACGGTGACGTATTTGAAGATGACTTTTACGGTGAAGATGAGATGTCTTTTGATGACAGTGAAGATTCAGGCTTTGACAGCGAATCCGGAGTGTTCGGTGAAGGTGCGGAAATGCTTTCACAGGCGGAAGGTGAGATAAGCGAAGAAGAACTTCCTTCTCACTTAGGAAACAGAGATCCTGCGCTCGGCCCTGTTCTGGCGGATTTTGATGATGATGAAGACGATATGTTTAATCCGAAAAACAAAGAAATCAAGGCAAACCGTAAAAAGATCATAATTGCCGCAAGCGTTGCAGGCGGTGTTATTATTTTGGCTATTGTTGTTTTATTTGCGACGGTTCTTTCAATCGCAAATAAAAAGACGATATATTCCGGCGTAATGCTTTACGGAAAAGACCTTGGAGGGATGACACAAAGTGAAGCTGCCGAGTATATAAAAGAGATGTACGTGGATCCTATAAATGATGCGGACATCACAATAGAGTTAAAAGGAAAAGAAACATCTTTTCCGATGAGCGATTTTGTTAAATGTCCTGATCCTGACGAAATAGCAGAGGTTGCGTATAATCTTTACAGAGACGAGTCTTTGTTTAAAAGGTTTTTCAGTATTATAAATTTGAAATCAAACCACTATAATATAGAGCTTGCATACGATATAACGGATGAAAAATTGGATTCTGTTATGGATTCTACCGAAGATATCAGTTTCAGTACACCGGTAAATCCGACATATGTAATTAAAGAGAATATTGTGACATTTTCAGGAGGTTCAAAAGGTACGTCAATTGACAAACTGCAGTTTGAACAGGAGTTGTATCAGGCGTTGGCGAACTTTGAAGATGAAATGCAGAATCTCGGCACAGGCGAATCATTAAAAAATTTAAAAATATCCGTTAAAGTAACAGAAGTCGATTTTGAGCATCTTGACGCGGAGAAAATTTACAGTGAATCGTACGTTGCCCCTGGAAATCCGGAGTATTATAAAACATACGATTCAAACGGAAATGTAACAGTAGGCGTTACGGAGTCGGTATCAGGAAAGGCTTTGAACCGTGATGAGCTTCTTTCTCTTGTCGGACGTATAAACCTGGGAGAGAATATTTCATACGAGGAATTATATTTTGAAACTATATGGGCAGATTACTCAAGCGGTGATCTTTGGGATATGCTTTTCCGTGACGGTATAGGTTATTCTACCTCGGGTAATGTCGCTTCGGACAGCGAAAGTGATGCTGAAGAAAGAAGCACAAATCTCTATTACATTGCATCTGCTATCAACGGAACTGTTGTAATGCCAGGTGAATCTTTCGACTTTATTTCTGAGCTTGGAAGCGTAAAAGCGTCATACGGATATGTAAATGCAAGAGAAAACCGCTACGGTGCTGAAAAGATAATGGGTGGCGGTATGTCGCAGGCTGCGTCTGCCGTATATGTTGCGGCGCTGAGAGCCGGACTTTATATTTCGTCTCACACAAATAGTGCGTATTTACCGTACTATGGCACGAAAGGTCTTGATGCATATGTAAGTGTTTATGACGGTGTGACTCTGACATTCAGCAATAACACTTCGTATCCTATAGAAGTGAATGCTTATTATGACGGTTATTCGTTCAGTGTATCGATTAACGGAACTGATGACGGAAGTCTAAGCGGCAGTGAACCTGTTTCCGAATTTGCGGGGACAGAACAGAGCGGCGGTTATACTGTTTATAAATATAATGTAAAAAGAATGTACGGTTCATATACAGAGAATTTAGGAACTGTGTCCTATAAGGGCGGCACTGAAACCGAACAGCCTGGCGAGACGGGTACACCGTTAGTTACGGAGACTCCCATAATCACGGAGACACCTATTATTACGGTTACTCCGGAGATCACGGAAACGCCTAGTGAGACACCTCAGGAAACTGCTTCCGAAGAACAATCCGAGAGTCCTTCAGAGACAGATGATTAGACACCGACAGCAAGTGCGACGTGGTAAATGGGAGAAACGGCAACGGCAACTTCCGAAGTTACAGAATCAACTTCGCCGGATATTCCGTCAGAAACTCCTTCTGCTTCTCCAAGTCAGCCTCTAAGCAGCTCATCGGCAAATGTCGTAACCGGCAGTCCACAACCTTCCTCGACTGCGATACCGGCATAAATGGATAATAAATAATTAAGCGGTTCACTCTGATGCACAAACAGAGTGAACCGCTTTTTTTGATAGTAGATTTATAAGTGTTCGTTGTATTCAGCTTCCCATTTCAACAACTTTTTCAATGAATTTTTCAATTGCGTTTTCCGGTGAGAACTTTCCGATAATCTCTCCTTTGATAAACATAAGAAATTCATTTTCACCGCCTGCAAGGCCTATATCGGAGTGCTTTGCTTCGCCCGGACCGTTTACAGCGCATCCCATTACAGAGACTGTAAGAGGATTTTTAAACACTCCCTGAGCCTCTAAATCAGAAAGCTTTTGTTCTATAAGATTCGCTGTTCCGATTAAATCGACTCTTGTACGTCCGCAAGTGGGACATGATACGAACTGTATCATGCGGTTTCCGCCGAGTTCAAGAGAGTGAAGTATTTTTCTTCCGACACGGACTTCTTCGACAGGATCGCCTGTGAGTGAAACGCGTATCGTATCGCCGATTCCCATTGCAAGAATTGCGCCAATTCCGACAGATGATTTTATTGTACCGTTTTGTAAGGTTCCAGATTCCGTAATTCCGATATGTAACGGATAGTTTCGCTTTTCTGCCATAAGTCTGTATGATTCTATCGTAGCAGGGACATTTGAGGATTTCAGCGAAACCGCGATATCGTAAAAGCCCATGCTTTCAAGAATATTTATATGTCCCATCGCGCTTTCAACAATTGCTTCCGGTGTAGGACTTCCGTATTTTGCGAGTATGTCTTTTTCAAGTGACCCTCCGTTTATTCCTATTCGGATAGGAATATTGTATTTACTGCACATCTCAGTTACCGCGTGTGTTCTCTCGGAACTTCCTATATTGCCGGGATTGATGCGTACTTTATCAATTCCGTTTTCTATGCACATCAGAGCAAGCTTGTAATTGAAATGAATATCCGCAACAAGCGGAACGTGAATATTTTTCTTTATTTCTTTTACAGCGTTTGCTGCCGCTTCGTCCGGAACCGCAACTCTTATGATATCGCAGCCTGCTTCTTCAAGTCTTAGAATCTGATTAACGGTTGCATGTACATCTCTTGTGTCTGTGTTTGTCATCGACTGCACAGCGATAGGGCTTCCACCACCGATTGAAACATTGCCTATGTTTATTTTTCTTGTATCATTGCGTGTGTACATTTTATACTGCCTGCCTTTAAATTATAGTTGCAGGACAGCCGTCTGCTTCAAAGTTCCGCAGGCGGCTGCCCTGTATGTTTAGCTATCCTACAAGTTTAAATATATCTGAGAACATTACCACAACGGCTAAAAGAATCAGCAATACCAATCCGATTGTGGATATTATATTCTGCACATTCGGTGAAACCTTTTTGCCTCGGCGGATAAGTTCGATGATGATAAATACAACATGGAATCCGTCAAGTCCGGGGAAAGGAAGAAGATAGAAAACACCGAGGTTTACGCTTATGAGC
>JAFTXL010000067.1 GCA_017464985.1 Clostridia bacterium
AGTATAATGCTTTCCTGTCTGAATACACATAAGTATATCTTGCGCTCTTGCGTCACTGCGTTCGATAAAATGGACGTCATTTGTCGCAACAAGCGGAATACCTGTCTCTTCAGACATTTTTATAAGTTGCTGATTAACTTTTATCTGTTCTTCAATTCCGTTGCTCTGCAGTTCAAGATAATAATTTCCCTGTCCGAAAGTATTGTTATACCAAAGCGCAAGATTTTTCGCGCCCTCATAATCGTCATGTAAAATCAGCTGCGGAATGTCACCGCCTAGACACGCGGAACAGCATATAATGCCCTCACTGTTTGATTCAAGAAGTTCTTTATCAACTCTCGGTTTATAATAGAATCCGTCAACAAATGCAGCAGATACTATTTTTATCAGATTTTTATATCCTGTATTATTTTTTGCAAGCAAAATCAAATGCCCGTAATCGGAATCATACGCAGATTCTTTATCAAATCTGGTTCTGCGCGCAGTATATACTTCACATCCGATTATAGGTTTTATCCCCTGCTTTTTGCACTCATTATAAAAATCAATCACGGCGTACATTACGCCGTGATCGGTTATTGCAAGTGCATTCATTCCTTTTTCTTTACATGCAGAGACAAGCTTTTCTATACGGCACGCACCGTCCAAAAGACTGTACTCTGTATGCACATGAAGATGAACAAAATTATTTACACTCATTATATTTTCCTTAAATTATTTAAGAAGTTCCTGAACACTTGCCATAAGTGATGCCTTTATAGCCTCTGCTTTATCCCAGGCATCGTTCATACTGTTTTTATCACAGATACCGAAATAGAATTTAATCTTAGGCTCTGTTCCTGACGGTCTTATAGCAAACCATCCGCAATCAAGTTCATAATAAAGAACATTTGACTTAGGAAGTTTTACAGCGGTTTCTTCACCTGTCTTACAGTCGTATGCTATAGATGTCGATATATCTTTGAATACATTGATTTCGCCTTCAACGACACTTCCCTTTTTGCTTCTGAAAGAGTCCATGAGTTCTGCCATCTTTGCAATACCTGACTCACCTTTAAGAGTGAGCGAAACCTGCATTTCAGCGTAGTATCCGTATTTCTCGTAAATAGCCTCAAGCGCGTCAAGAAGTGTCATATCCTGTGCCGCATAGTAAGAAGCCGCTTCTGCAAGAAGCATACATGACGCAACACCGTCTTTATCTCTTGCGTAGCTTCCGGCAAGATATCCGTAGCTCTCTTCAAAACCAAATACAAAGTGTTTATCTCCCTGCTCTTCTAAAAGCGCAATCTGTTCGCCTATAAACTTAAATCCTGTAAGTACCTGTATATACTCTACTTCATAGTTTGCGCATATTGCGGCAGCAAGGTCCGTAGAAACAATAGTAGAAACCACAAACGGATTCTCAGGAAGAGTCTTATCCTGAGCACGCGTAGAAAGTATGTACTCCAAAAGTACAACACCAATCTGATTTCCGTTAAGCATTACATACTCGCCGGATTTGCTCTTTATAAAAGCACCTGTACGGTCTGAATCAGGGTCTGTAGCAAGAGTAAGATTTGCTCCGCATTTTTCCGCAAGCTCAACAGCAAGGTCATATGCTCCTCTGTCTTCAGGGTTAGGAACATTTACTGTAGGGAAATCGCCGTTAGGCTCCATCTGTTCTTTAACAACATTTAAGTTTGAAAAACCCAAATCAGTAAGTACCTCGGGTACCCATTTAGCACCTGCTCCGTGAAGAGGAGTGTATACAAGCTTAAGATTTGCCGCGTTTTCTTTAAGACGCTCTTTATTAACAAGCAATTTTTTAATTTCTTTAAAATAAGAATTTCTTACTTTATCATCAAGAATCTTTATAGTTCTGTTTTTTACAAAGAAATTATAATCGAATTTAGGAAGTTTAGTATAATCTGTAATTTTATTTATTACGTCAGTAATAATTTTACTGTCCTCAGGCGGAATCTGCGCTCCGTCACTGCCGTACGCTTTATAACCGTTGTACTCCTTAGGATTATGGCTGGCTGTAACCATGACACCCGCAGCACATTTAAGCTTTCTGATAGAGTAAGAAAGCACCGGAACGGGACAAATCTCAGGATGCATATAAACTTTGATGCCGTTTCCCGCAAATACTGATGCGGCCTCCATAGCGAACTCTTTTGAGAAATTTCTGCTGTCATAACCTATAACAATACCTGCTTTCATTGCCTCCGGACCACGTTTTACAATCATCTGCGCGATACCGTGGCTGACACGTCTTACAACATATACATTTATTCTGTTTGTACCAGCTCCGATAACACCTCTGATACCTGCAGTACCGAACTCAAGCTCTTTATAAAATCTATCTCTGATTTCAGCATCATCACCTTCGATTGCAGCCAGCTCAGCTCTGGTATTCGCATCAAAATAAGGCATGCTGCTCCACTGTTTATACAAAATTTCAACGTCCATTATAAATTGCCTCCTCGCAATAAAATTCTATTATTTATTTTACAGGATTTACCTGTTTCCGTCAATAATGTCGCGTGCCGCTCCCACAAGCGTTTCATGCTCATTTTTAATATTTTCATTTATAACTTCTTCAAGAAGTATGTTCAGAACATTACCTATCATTTTTCCGTCTTTGACGCCTAATTTTTTTATATCATTTCCGTTAATTTTCATATCTTTAAGACGGAAACACTGTTTTTCTTCAAGAATACGCTTTGCAGTCCCACACAATGCTTCACACATTTCAAGACCGCTTTTAATATATTCCCCTTTATGCGCCGAAATGTCTGCCTTCTTCATTTCTATCAAACGGAAGAAATTTTCTTCTCCGAGCTTTCCGAGCCATCTTTTTACACATGCATCGCTGTTTTCAATACGGTCGTCATGGTGTTTTACTAAAAGAGCAACTGTTTCTTTGGTTTTATTGTCCGCTTTTAAAGAAGTCAGAATTTCCCGGGCAATTATCTCACTTTCCGCAGGATGCTTTTTAAAATGACTTTCTCCGTTTTCATCTACGGTATGCGTTTTCGGTTTTCCGAGATCGTGCATCAAAAGAGCGATTCTCAATACGACATCGTCTTTTGAATGAGACACGGCACAAAGAATATGTTCCCAAACATCCATGCAGTGATGCCTGTTATTTTGCGGAAATCCTACAGACAGCTTTATCTGAGGCATAATCACTTCAAGTACCGAAGTAAATTTTCTGAGTACACAGGCAAGATATTCGCCGTCTTTTGCGGACATCATCTTTACAAATTCAGTCCATATTCGTTCTCTCGAAATACTCTCAAGATTTACCGCAAACCGCTTTGCGGCTTTTTCGGTTTCGCTCTCCACGTCAAATTTGAGCACCGCAGAAAAACGTATACAGCGCATTATGCGCAATGCGTCCTCATTAAAACGCTCCTCTGCGCTTCCGACACATCTTATAATGCCTCTGTCAATGTCCTCACGGCTTCCACAGCAATCTACAAAACCTCTTTTATGACTGTACGCCATCGCGTTAACCGTAAAATCACGTCTGAGAAGATCTTCTTTAATATTTTTTGTAAATGATACACTCTCTGGATGGCGGCAATCTTTATAATCGCCGTCAATTCTGTATGTTGTAATCTCTATCGGATTTCCCTCCGACATAACCGTGACCGTGCCGTGTTTTATGCCTGTCTCGATAATGCGGTAGCCCTCAAAACACGCCGCAGTCTCCTGCGGCTCCGCAGATGTGCACACATCCCAATCGTGCGGCTCGCTTCCGAGCTAAATATCTAGGAGCGAGCCGCCGACTACGTATGCCTCATATCCGTTCTCTTCTAAAATATCAATGATTTTTTCCGCAAACGCAGGAAGTTTTATCATAATCAGCAATTCTCCAATGCCTGCTTGATATCTGAGATAATATCATCGCAGTTTTCTATACCTACTGAAAATCTTACAAGGTCGGGGCTTACACCGCAATCATACAGCTCTTTATCAGAAAGCTGTCTGTGAGTAGTACTTGCGGGATGCAGACAGCATGTACGTGCATCGGCAACATGAGTAACTACCGCAGCAAGCTTGAGTGAATCCATAAACTTCGTAGCAGATTCTCTTCCGCCTTTTATACCGAAAGATATTACACCTGACGAACCGTTTGGCATATATTTTTTACACAGTTCATAGTTTTTATTTCCCTTAAGATCGGGATAATTTACCCATGAAATTTTTCCGTTGGAATTTTCTGTCTCAGCATTTAAAAATTCTGCTATTTTAAGAGCGTTCTGAGAATGTCTTTCAACACGGAGATGAAGTGTTTCAAGTCCGATATTGAGAAGGAATGCATTCTGAGGACTTGCCATCGCTCCCATGTCACGCATAAGATGAGTACGCATTTTAATAATGTATGCAGCCTTTCCGAACTTTTCAGCATATACAACGCCGTGATAAGTCTCATCCGGAGTTGTAAGCTGAGGATAAAGTCCGTTATTCCAATCAAAATTACCGCTGTCAATGACAACACCGCCGAGCGCGCACGCATGTCCGTCCATATATTTTGATGTAGAATGAGTTACTATATCCGCGCCGAATTCAAACGGACGACAGTGAACAGGAGTCGGGAATGTATTGTCGACAATAAGAGGTACTCCATGGTCATGCGCACACTTTGCAAAAGTCTCTATATCAAGAACCTCCAGAGACGGGTTAGACAGAGTCTCACCGAATACACATCTTGTGTTAGGCTTAAAAGCCGCTGAAAGCTGCTCATATGTTGAATTAGGCGAAACGAAAGTAAAATCGATTCCCATTTCTCTCAGTGTCTTATTAAAAAGATTATATGTTCCTCCGTAAACAGCGCTTGAACATACTACGTGAGAACCGGCATGGCATATATTAAGCACAGAATACATCGAAGCAGCCTGACCCGAAGATGTCATAACAGCACCTACTCCGCCCTCAAGCTCCGCAATCTTTTTTTCTACAGCATCGACTGTCGGATTTGCAAGGCGTGTATAGAAAAATCCGTCTGCTTTAAGGTCGAAAAGATCTCCCATGTATTCAGATGAATCATATTTAAAAGTAGTACTTTGATAAATCGGCAAAACCCTTGCTTCGCCGTTTTTAGGCTTATATCCTGATTGAACACATTTTGTATCAATATGCATAAAATGTACCTCCGTAATCACTCAAATTTTATCGCTTACGCAATGTATTCCAGTATATCACAGCACAATTTAAAGGTACAGAAAATCTTTGCTGAACTGAAAAGTTAAATTCCACTTCTTAATGCGGTTCTGTAAAAGTAGATTTTACTCTTACAGAACCGCATTATTAACAAAAAAAACTTCCCTTAAAGTGGAAATTAGTGTTACAATTAGTGCCTAAAGCGGCAAAAT
>JAFTXL010000068.1 GCA_017464985.1 Clostridia bacterium
CAGGTAGACGAGGAAAGAATGTTGTTTTTTTTCGTAAGGTCTCACACGCTGAGTAATCAGTAATAACTGAAAATGGTATTTTGAAGCTCAGCTATCGGTATGATGCTCAAGGACAGCTCACCCGTGAGGACAATGCGTATGCAAACGCTACATACACATTTACCTACGACGGCTACGGAAATATTCTGTCGAAGAATACCTATGCGTATACACTACCTGATACTGAACTTCCCGAAACTGCCGTAAGTACAAATACGTACAGCTACGAGAACACAAACTGGTCTGACCAGCTCACAAAGTACAACGGAGTGACTATTACGTATGACGAAATAGGAAACTCCCTAAGCTACAATAGCGGCACTACCTATACATTCACATGGCAGGGCAGACAGCTCATGAGAGTTGAAAGCGGAGAAAACAGCTACAGTTATATCTACAACTCAAACGGCGTACATATAAAAAAGGTTGAAAATTATATAGTACACAATTATACTGTAGGCGGAATAAAGATACTTTAGGAAGTATACAATAACAGCACAAAGTGTCGAATCGGGGCCTCGATTTAAAGAGGATATTTTATGTTAGATATAATAATTGACGATAAACAATATAGACCTTTTATAAGTTATGCAGTTTCGTCATGCGACTTTTTCAGTCTTGTGTTCGAAAATGAAGATAAAGCTTCAGGATATGTCTTGCAGGAGGTTTATCTTTCTATTGCCGGATTTGTTTTTGATAAAAAAGGCATAAGATATCATCCCGATACAGGCACGGACTTCCGTAATTCTGATATTGCGTATTTCGAATGTAACAAACATACCGGAGGTATTTTACAAGCTGCAAACAGTATTTATGACTGGAATGGGGGCAGCTTTCCGGAAGAGCTGTGCTTCTACCGAAACGGAAAGATATGGATGGCCTGTACTTATCATGAGAGATGTATAATTATAAATAATGAAACTCAAGAGGACTTAGAATTTTTCAAAAAAGCGGGTATTACAATACTATGCCAATTGTAAATTCCGTGAACTTCTTATTGAAAAATTTGATGTTAACAACACTTGTTTTTCCTTTTTGTTGTATTATAAATTTCTTTATGGAGCGAGAACGTTCAAGTTATGATTTTAGCATACTTAATCAAGCTAAAATAAAAATCGCGAGGCAAAAATTATGAATGAAAGAGTCTTTTTAAGAAAATGCAATGCTGTTATAAAAGGCATTCTTATTACTGCCGGTGTAATTGTTTGCTTGATAATTTTAGTTGTAGGAATTCACAATATATTCTTTTTAACCTATAACGAGGCGGAAAATTTGAGCGGTAAATATGTTTGCCAAATGGAAGAATATGTCATCAATGTGAATTTTTCTGAAACGAAGTATGATAAATATTCTTTGTATCCGTTGGTTAATGGAACTATAACTTTCAATGACGGCAGATGTTATGAAGCTTATGTTACCGTTGCTAACGGTGGTGGAATTTACTACTATGATGAAAATGTTATCGCTTATCCGAGCAACGATTTGAAAGATGATGAGTATCAAAAACAGCTTGCAGAATAC
Organism: Clostridia bacterium; assembly: GCA_017464985.1. Next base: position 1,561 of record JAFTXL010000068.1, read on the forward strand.
AATTTGTGGGAAGATGAGCATTGTATCGCATTGGTTGAAAATCATGGAGGTTTCATTACTTCGACTGTAAACCGTGTAATAGGCAAGGGTTTTTATATTAAAGATGATTCAACTGATAAGAAGTTTGTTTTTGAGGCGGTAAGCTAAAGTTATTACAAAAGCAGTTACAATGGATGCGGATGGATTTCTTTTGAAAAAATACTATAAATATGGAGTTTGCAGAACGTGGTGAAGCAATTTTCATATATGATGAAAAAAACGTTTCCAGTGAAATGTCTGAACAAGACTTATCTATGATAAAAAGCATATTCAATGGTAAAAAAATGTATAACGATAGTCCGTCTTGTGGATTTTCGGATAATGTCGCTATTATAGTTAATGATTCGCAAACTTTCTGTTTCGCATGTGATACATGTTCTGTAGTATACTAGAAAGAAAAGAATAAGTATTTCAAAGTTAGTGAAGAAGAAAAAACACAGTTGTATAACTTGTTGGAAGATTATGGTTTTTTCTTTCCTTGTATCTGACTAATACCGGAGCATTGAATTATGGGGGACAAAAGGCGGCGCTGGTGCGATGATTTCAAGTTCTAAAAAAATAAGTATGGGGGAAAGAAATATATGAAAAGGTTTATTTTTTCTTATCTCCCGTTACTGCTATAAAATGGTATAGGTAAAACAATTTTTGTACGCGGAGATTTATATGATTGACACAAAGGGCGCGTTGATCCCGACTATTATAACAGTTATCATTCTTGCAATATTAATTGTCGGTTTGATTATAGATAATAAAGGCCCTCGAAGAGGTGCGTTTAGTTTTGAATTAATCTCATCAAGTGCAGATTAACATATTTTTCCTTTTTAATGTATTATAAATTTGTTTATGGATGGGGAACGTTTAAATGAAAAAGAGAATCGTAATCATATCTGTAATAATTGCATTGTCGGCAGTAATTATTACTGCAGGACTTTATGCATGTTTGGTAATTGCTCAAAAGGAAATTGTTGATAACGGGTACATCTGTGTTGAGCAGGAAAAAGACAATTTTGTTTTAAAACCGTATGAATCATATGACATGATCGTTTCATCGGGAGACGTAGGTGACATAACCTACAAGTATACAGAAGGTACATGGGAATTGCCCTGATGTTCATATGCAGCCTTCGGCTGCCGTTTTGCGGCGGCCGAAGGCTTTTTGATTCATATATTGAGTATTTTATTTATTGCGTAAGCAACACCGTTTCCTGAATTTGATTTTGTTATAAAATCAGAATGTTCTTTTACAATGTCAGGCGCATTCTGCATGGCAATACCAAGACCGGCATATTCTATCATTTCGATATCGTTGCAGCCGTCTCCGATTGCGGCAATTTCTTCTCTTTTTATGCCATATTCTGCTGCGACTATTTCTATTGCTGCAGCTTTTGAAACCTCGGGATGGAAAAATTCCAGGAATTCCGGTGCGGACGGACAGCATGACGATGTGCTGCCAAGCAGCTTTTTCATTTCGGGGATGAAAAAACTTATACGCTCAGGAGTATCGTACCAAAGTATTTTTGTAATGCCTTGATTAAGCAGTTCACATTCGCTTGGCATCGGGTGAGCTTTCATTCCCGATAGGGTTTCGTATCTGTCACAGCGTTCATCCATGATATTCACATAGAGCTGTCCCTGTGACCAAATGCACATTGCGGTATTATAGGCTTTGCCTGCCGCAAGAATTTTTGCCGCAGGTTCACCGGGCAAACCCTTATCAAATATGATTTTTTTCTCCGGATATTTTATTATGCCGGCGCCGTTATATATAATCACGGGATTACCAAGGTCGGTAATCTCGTGATACATTTCAACACCCGGCGCCGGTCTGCCGGTGGATATAACAACAAGCACACCGGCATTTGCCGCGGCGCGGAGCGCCGCGGCAGTTTCTTCCGTAATCTTCTTATCCTTCGTAAGAAGTGTTCCGTCCATATCTATAGCAATCATTTTATATTTCATATCTTCATTATCTCCGATGTATTTTAATATTTTTGCAGCGTGAATCAGTAATGTTTTTATTAAATGGATGAGTATTGACTGCAATACTGTAATGATAACACACATAATGTCACGGGGAAAACTTTTATTTGCGTATGATTGACCTGTAGTTATTCTGACGTTTTTGCGGGGAAATTGAGCTCGAAAATACGAATTTTCTGCCGCATGGTCTTAAAGAACAGAACAATTGTATAGACCATGCAGTCTGTGTTGCGGTATGAACTGCGAACTGCTGATGCGGTCTGTATGCAGAACTTTCGTGCGGATTATGTCACCTCGGGAAAAGGTGAAAATCAGCTTGAACAACATACGCATTTAGTATAGAATAAACAAAACACTATATTTTGCGGTTTATTTACACTAGGATAAAAAGTTCATACAAGACAATTTACAAAGGATAGAATAAAATGAGTAATATTGATTTCATGATATGTGCGGATATGCACTTAGATTCAACATTTGCGGCAGACAATGAGCTGAGGCGCGAAGAACAAAAATTTACATTTAAAAAAATTATAGACATGGCACTTGAGTCCGATGCTGAGCTTTTGCTTATACCGGGCGATTTGTTTGATGTCAGAAATCCATCGGAAGAGACAGTAAACTTTGTTATAGACCAGTTCAAGAGGATTTTAAATACACAGATATTGATTGCGCCGGGAAATCATGACCCATATACTACGGATTCTCCGTATTCGTATGCAAAGTGGCCGGAGAACGTGTATATATTTGCGGCTGACAGGATGCAGTGTTTTGAAATGCAGCTGCGTGAAAGCTGTCAAAAGAATATGCGTGTGTACGGTATTGCAAATTCAGGTCATTTTACAAGAAAAAGTCTGCTGCGTGATTCAAAAGACAGACTTCCCATACTTGATAATGATTATATAAATATACTGCTTATGCACGGTGATGCAGAAGTTTCAAAATCCGTATACAATCCGTTAACCACAGCGGATTTAAAGGCGTGCGGATTTGATTTGTGTGCGCTCGGACACAGACACAGATATGAGAATACACCGCTTTACACATATGCCGGAGTTCCTTATCCGCGCGGATTTGACGAATGGGGAGAGTGCGGAATAGTAGAGGGAACCGTTTCAGACGGCGGCGCGGTCATTCATTGGTTTGTACCTGTAGAGGGCAGGCGTTATCATGAGGTAGATATAGATGCGGAAAGTGTCGAAGATTGCAGCGTAGACGAGTTTTGTGACGAAATATTGAAGCATATAAAACCGGGCAAAGATTTCTACAAGATAATTATATCAGGCAGAGTTCCCGAGGGCAGGAAAATAAACTGCTCTGCCATTGTGATGCGGCTTGAAGAAGAGTATCCGGGCATTAGGGTAGAAGACCGCACGGAGCTTATGGCGGATTACAACCTTATATCAAGAGAAAATTCACTCAGGGGAATATTTATCAGGCGTTTGCTCGAAATGCAGCGTGTTGCAAGCAGAGAAAAAGTGGTTGATAAACAGGCTGTCGCGGATGCTATGGAGCTTGGATTAAAGGCATTCGACGGCACACTTACAGCTTCGGATGATTGATTGCGGAGGTACGGACATGACAATAAAAAAAGTTAAAATATACGGATTCGGCAGACACAAAGACAAAGAATGGGATTTTACTGATGGGCTAAATGTAATTTACGGAGAAAACGAGACGGGCAAATCCACTATATTTGCGTTTATAAGAGCGATGCTTTATGGCCTTACAGGACGTGGTGCAGATAATTACAGAAAAAAATATCTTCCGTGGAATTTTGCAAAAGGTACAGATAAATTCGGTGGAGAACTTGAATTTATGTACAAAGGCGTAGAGTATAAAGCGATAAGCCTGTGGGGAGAGTCAAAAAGAGAAGACGTTGTAAAACTTTTCAATAACGCAAGCGGAGCAGAGATTCGTATTCCTGACGGAAGAACAGTCGGCGAACACATATTAAAGCTTACCGCGGGCGCGTTTGATTCTTCCATATATATAGGTCAGATGTCATCGGTTATAAAAGCTGATGATGATAAAGACGGCGTTCTTATGTCGCGTCTTTCCGCGGTATCCGGACTTGGAGAGAGTGAAGCTTCCGCGGTTCTTGTCATAAACAGAATAAAAGAGTGTATGGACAAGATAAAATCGCCGAGAGGTAATTCCGGAATACTCGATAAGCTGTATTTTAAAAAGATGAGCTATGAAAATGAAATGAACAGACTTGAACTCACGGATGGAAATGCGGCAGCAGAAAGTGAAAAATTAAGAGAGCTGTATGCCAAAAGGGACGGTATTTCCGAGGAAATAAAAGAGAATAAGAAAAAAATTGACATTATAAATGCTCTTGCGGCAGTTAAACGTAAAAATAGTATCATGAAATCATTTGAAGAAATAGATGTACTTAATGATAAGCTTTCGATGTATGAAGAGCAGGCTGCAGAGGGAGAGCATGAGACTGAAAAGAAGCATGTGCCGTTTAGCTGGTATGCTCCGGGATTGGCGTTTATTGCGCTGGCGATTGCGTTTGCGGCAGGGGGTGCTTTAGTTATGGACACGCAGAATCTTCTTTCGGTAGTCTTTGTAGCTGCGGCAATTTTTTCTGTAATTATGGCAATAGTATCCCTTATAGGAGTAAAGAAAAAATCAGATGCGCTTTCCGCTCACATCATTACGGAGACAGAAAATTCGTTGGAAAAGAAAAATGAAATTCAGAATGTAATTCTTGAAAAAGAGAAGATGCTTGACGATAAACTTGAGGGTCAGTCTATAGAGGAGCTTGAGGAGATTTGGAGAGATGCCGATAAAACTATAGATGATGCAGGAAAGAGCATGTGCAATTCGCTTTTAGGAGAGTCTGCGGATGCATATGCAGAGAAAAACGAAACGCTTGCCGAAAAACTAAGTGAACTTGATTCTGAAATCGGATATGTGAAAGCTACTATAGATGGCATGTACAAGAATGAAAAAATGTCGTTTTCAGAAGCTTCAAAGATGTTCTACGAAATAAAAGAGCAAATAGAACACTATGAACGTAAATATGAAGGATTGAAGCTTGCAAAGCAGATTGCGGAAGAGAGTTTTGAAGAACTCCGTACTACTTTCGGCCCTGTGCTGAGCCGTGATACAGAGAATATTCTAAATCAGATTGCGGGAAGCCGCGGAAATGTAAAAGTCGGAGACGATTTTAAAATATCTGTATTTGATGAAAATATGCCCCGCCATATTTCTTCATACAGCGGGGCAGCAGTCGATCAGACTTATTTTGCTCTGAGACTTGCTATCGCAGGAATAATTGCTCCTAAAGGTCAGCCGTATCCGCTTCTGCTTGACGATCCTTTCGCTCAATACGATGATGACCGTCTTATGAAAGCAATGCAGTTCCTTACAACATACAAAGATTCTCAGATAATTCTGGCAACTTGCCAGAAAAGAGGATCAGATATTGGAAATTCTTTCTATCGCCTTTAATGTGTTTTCGTAAGTTCCGAAACCTGTGAGTCGGAAGTATCCTGCTCCGCAAGGTCCGAAGCCGCTGCCGGGTGTTCCTACAACGGCAGCTTTTTCCATAAGATAATCAAAGAAATCCCATGAATCCATGTTATCGGGTGTGCTGAGCCATACATACGGAGCATTTACGCCGCCGTAAACTTCAAAGCCTGCCTTCTTAAGTCCTTCACGGATAAGTTTTGCATTTTCAAGGTAATACGAAACGAGTTCTTTTGTCTGCTCCTGTCCTTCGGGCGTGTATACAGCCTCAGCGCCTCTCTGAATTATGTATGAAACACCGTTAAACTTTGTGCAGTGGCGTCTGTTCCAAAGTTTATTAAGCTGAACTTTGTTTCCTTCGCTGTCGCGTGCGGTAACAGTATCGGGTATAACAGTAAATCCGCATCTTGTTCCTGTGAATCCTGCGTTCTTTGAGAAGCTGCGGAATTCTATTGCACAGTACTCGGCGCCTTCAATCTCAAAAATAGAGTGCGGCAAATCTTCTGTGATATATGCCTCGTATGCAGCATCGTAAAGAATAATTGACTCATTACGCAGAGCATAATCAACCCATTTTTTCAGCTCGTCTGCTGTGATAGCAGCTCCTGTGGGGTTGTTAGGATAGCAAAGATAAATCATGTCAGGAGCGCATCTTGAACCGTCAGCGTTTTTCTCTGCGGGAAGCTCGGGTACAAAATTATTTTCTTTTGTACAGGGCATGTATATGAGCTTGTTCCATCTGCCGAGCTCTTCTACGTAATCTCCGGCTCTTCCTGCCATAGCGTTTGTATCTACATATACGGGATAAACAGGGTCACATACAGCAACAGTACAGTCATCTCCGAAGATATCTCCGATATTTCCGCAGTCGCTCTTTGCACCGTCGCTAATGAAAATTTCATTTGCTTTGATTTTAGCTCCGCGCTTTACGTAGTCATGCTGAGTAATTGCCTCACGCAAGAACTCATAACCCTGCTCAGGTCCGTATCCGCGGAAAGTTTCCGCACAGCCCATTTCGTCTACTGCCTTATGCATAGCATCTGTGACAGCTTTAGGAAGCGGACGTGTTACATCACCTATTCCAAGTTTAATGATTGACTTATCCGGGTTTGAGGCAATAAATGCCGATGATCTTCTGGCAATCTCGGCAAAAAGATAACTGCCGGGTAATTTTAAGTAGTTACTGTTAATATTCGCCATTTTTTATCTCCTTTTTATCTTAATTTGTATGTTGATCTAATCAATAATCACCTGTACAGACTCTGACTGCAGGCCCTTCCATTATAACATGGTTGTCTTGCAGCTGCCATATTATTTTAAGGTCGCCGCCGTTGAGCTTCACGGTAACTTCTCTGTCGCATAATCCGTTGAGAATGGCGGCAACCGCAACGGCACTCGCGCCTGTTCCGCATGCCATTGTCTCAGCCGCACCGCGTTCCCAAACACGCATTCTGAGTGTATTTCTGTC
>JAFTXL010000069.1 GCA_017464985.1 Clostridia bacterium
ATAAAGAGTATAAGAAATATACGTACGCAGATGAATGTACCGCCGTCAAAGAAAGCTGCGGTTATATTCGTTACAGATAAGGCGAACTTTAATTTGCTTACAAATTGTACGCCTTATATTAAGCGTCTGGGATATGCGTCGAATGTGCTTATGCAGGAATCGCGTGACGGTATTTCTGATGACGCGGCATCTTCTGTTATAGATGGCGCTGAAATATTTATACCGCTGGAAGAACTCATTGATTTTGAAAAAGAGCTTCAGCGTCTTGAAAAAGAACTTGCGAACATTGAGTCGGAACTTGCGCGTGTAAAAGGCAAGCTGAGTAATCAAGGATTTATTGCAAAAGCTCCCGCAAAGCTTGTTGAGGAAGAGAATGCAAAACTTGAAAAATATGATTCAATGTATAAAAGTACAAAGAACAGAATAGATTCATTAAAAAGTAAGATGAATTGATTCTGTGAATCAGTCATAAAGAATCGGGAATAGAATACCACTTATTGTCCGGTTCTTTTACCTAATACATTTGCTTTACTGCCTGATATATAAGGAGGTTGTACTATGGATAATTTAAGGAGAGCTATACTTGTTTTTACAATAGTCCTTTTTGCTGCTACAAGTATTTTCGGCTATTCGCTTGCTTTAGATTATTATGATAAGAACAGCAATTTCATAATAGCATTTAATTATGATGAGACGAAAAATACAATATATACAGGTGAAGAGGTTTCTGATACAGAATCGCTGAGAGAAAATATTCTTGTTATTGTAGGAGATAAGGGGGCTTCTGAGACGGAGCTCATGTTTGTTGTTAACTACGATGCCGAGAATATGAAAATGTCGTTTCTATATATTCCGAAAGATATGAAATATTCTTATGTAAGTGATGATGGCAGCGGTAAAGTGACTGCAGTAGGCAGACTTTATAAGGAATTGGGCATTCAGAACACGACAGCAAAAATTTCGGCATTGCTTGATATTCCGGTTGAGAAGTATATATTTATGGATTTTGAGGACTGTAAGGAAATTGTGAATCGGTTCACGCATCCGTCTGAGGGTGTTGAATTTAATTTTCCTGTTTCAGTCGAGTGTTCCGATTTGAACATAAAAATATCTGCAGGAACGCAATATTTTGACGGAGATAAAGCCGTTTCGCTGATGAGATATTATTATTCGTCAAATGATGAATACAGTGCTGAAATGCTCAGCTATTATGACGGTACAGATATAAAGCGTATAGAGATGGTTAAATCGTTCACAAATGCTTTTATGTGCAGTCAGTTTAGCGATGAAAACGCAAACGTGCGTCAGCCGGAGGAATTTATTTCTCATATTAAGGAAATCATTGCTGATTCAGATCATAATATTGACGATTTGATTATGTCAGGCGTCGCGGATACGATATATGATATACCGTCATCATCCTTGTATTATTATATGCTTAATTGTGATACGGCAGCGAATGACATGACATTGCTTCAGTACACGGATTGTGTTACTGATATTACAGCACAGGACAGTGCAAGTTATAAAACAATGACAAAAGAAGAATCATATACATTAGTTACAGATAATTTTGTATCAAAGTTAAGGGAGCCGCAGAGTACAGATGAGTGATAAAAAAACAAAAAACAAAGGGTATGATGATGAGAGCATAAAGGCGTTAAAAGGTCCTGAAAGAATACGATTGAGACCTGCTTCAATTTTAGGAAGTGACGGAATTGAAGGCTGTCAGCATACTTTTGTTGAAATTCTCGCAAACTCTATAGATGAAGCGAGAGAAGGATACGGCAAAGTAATTGAAGTTACAAGACACAAGGATTATTCAATTACAGTACGTGACTACGGAAGAGGATGTCCTGTTGACTATAACGAAAAAGAGCAACGATACAACTGGGAGCTTGTTTACTGCGAGCTGTATGCCGGCGGAAAATATGAGAATAATACGTCCGGTGAGAATTATGAGTACAGCTTGGGATTAAACGGTCTCGGATGTTGCGCTACGCAGTATACATCTGAATTTATGGACGTTACTGTGTATAAGAACGGTACAAAGTATGACCTTCATTTTGAAAAAGGATACAATGTGGGTGGTTTACATAAAGAGCCTTGTTCTCCGAAACTTACAGGTACGCTCCAGCATTGGATGCCTGATTTAGAGGTTTTTACCGAGGTTAAAGTTCCGCTTGAATTTTTTACAACTTTGCTGAAAAAACAGGCTGTCGTGAACTCCGGAATAAAATTCATTCTTCATGATGAAGCATCGGGAGAGAATTTTGAGTTCTTTTATGAAAACGGAATTGTAGATTATATCAACGAACTGAGTGACGGAAAAGAGTTTACAGGAATTAAGCGTTATGAAATGGAGACAAAAGGACGTGACCGTGCCGATCTTCCCGAATATAAGCTCAAAGCGGAATTTGCTTTTTGTTTTAACAATGTAAATCCTATATGTGAGTATTACCATAATTCAAGTTTTCTTGAAAACGGCGGTTCGCCGGAGAAAGCTGTAAGAAATGCTTTTGTAAGTGAACTTGATAAATATATTAAAAGTACCGGTAAATACGGAAAAGATGAAAGCAAAATTACTTTTGTTGATGTTCAGGACAGTCTTATTGTAATTACAAATTCATCTTCTACAAAGACTAGTTATGAGCATCAGACAAAAAAGGCAATAACGAACCCGTTTATCCAATCTGCTCTTACAGATTTTATAAA
>JAFTXL010000070.1 GCA_017464985.1 Clostridia bacterium
CAGCGGGAGGTACGATCTGACCGAAGTGGATGTTGAAGCCGTGAGCAAATGCAAGTGTCTTGCCTGCTGTGAGGTTGGGAGCGATGCTCTGCTTGTAGAGGTCAGCCTGCTTCTCATCGTTGATGAGGATCATGATAACATCAGCTGCCTTTGCTGCTTCTGCTGCAGTCATAACTTTAAGACCCTGCTTTTCTGCTTTTGCCCAGCTCTTGCTGCCCTCGTAAAGACCTACAACAACATTAACGCCGCTGTCCTTCAAGTTAAGGGCATGAGCATGTCCCTGTGAACCGTAACCGATGATAGCAACGGTTTTACCGTTTAATTTCTGAAGATCGCAATCCTGCTGATAAAAAATTCTTGCCATAAAAATGTCCTTCTTTCTTTTTTACAAATTTGTAATTTTTCTTATAGTTGAACTGCCTTTTTCCAGGGATACAATACCTGTACGGCAGATTTCAAGTATGGTGTAGTCTCGCATCAGAGTGATAAAATCATCAATTCTTCTGCTGTCTGCCGTCAGCTCAAAAACAATGGAATCTCTTGAATAATCTACTGTTTTTGCGCTGAACGCGTCTGCGGCCGTGAGGATATCGTCACGGTTTGCCGGGTTATTTTCCATTTTTATCAAAACGAGTTCACTGCTTACGGAATTGTCCAATGTAAGCTCCTTGATTGAGCATACGTCGGGAAGCTTGTAAAGCTGGTTTATGAGCTGCTGCTTTTTTATTTCCTCTCCGTCAAAAGTGACTGTTATTCTGGAATATTCGTTTGACTCTGTTTCGCTCACAGTAAGTGCGCTGATATTAAACTGTCTGCGTCTGAACATGCTTGTAACACGGTTCAGGACACCGAATTGGTTTAGTACAAGTACGGCTACTGTATATCTGCTCATGTCTGTTAGTCTCCTATCTTTACAATAATGTCATCCATTGAGCCGCCGGGAGGAAGCATAGGAAGAACAAATTCATCTTTGTCTATTGCGCAGTCAATTACATACGGGCCATCGTAATTAAATGCTTTTTCCAATGCGCTGTCAAGCTCCTCAAGAGAATATACTCTTTCTCCGTCTGCACCAAAGCTTTGCGCGAGCCTTACAAAATCGGTTTTACGGTTTAATACCGTATTTGAATAGTGCTTATTGAAGAAAAGAGTCTGCCATTGGCGAACCATACCGAGAACACCGTTATTCATAATAAGGATTATAAGCGGTATATTGTATGAAACGGCAGTAGCGAGTTCATTTAAACTCATTCCGAAGCTTCCGTCGCCTGTTATGAGCACGCTTCTTTCTTCTGTTCCGAAAGCTGCGCCTATTGCCGCGCCGGGGCCGAATCCCATTGTTCCGAGTCCGCCGCTTGAAATAAATCGACGGCTTTTACAGAATGAAAGATTCTGCGCAGCCCACATCTGATGCTGGCCTACATCTGTTGCAACAGGTGTATTTTCTTTCAGATGCTTATTAAGCGTGAGAATTATGTTTCTCGGAGTGACGCCATCGCGGTTATCAAGATATTTGTTCTCGTCTGCTCTGAATTCAGCTATCAGGCTTTGCCATTCCGACTTTTTCGACTCGGAAATGAGAGGAAGAAGCTTTTTCAGAGTTTCTTTTACATCAGCTCTCAGACCACATGAGGGAGAAACTGTTTTAGAAAGTTCCGAACCGTCAATATCTATATGAACTATCTTTGCTTTTGTGGCAAATTTTGAACGGTTTCCTGTAACACGGTCGTTGAATCTTGCTCCGAGAGCGATTATGCAATCGGCATTGTGCATTGCCATAGAAGACGCGTAATGTCCGTGCATTCCCTGCATTCCTAAAAATCTGGGATGGTCGGTAGCAAGTCCCGAAATTCCCATCATAGAACAGCCTATCGGGGCGTCTATCTTTTCAGCAAGAGCAATCATTTCCTCCTGCGCGTTGCTTGATATCACGCCGCCTCCAAAGTATATGTACGGTTTTTCGCATCCGTTTATAATCTCCGCTGCCTGAGCGATTCTGATATCTTTTGCGGCAAATTTCTCATCGGGAGTTACAGGAGCCATAGGAGTGTATTCACATTTTGCTATCTGTACATCTTTCGGCACATCGATAAGTACAGGTCCGGGGCGGCCGGAAATCGCCAATCTGAATGCTTCGCGTATAGTGTCCGCAAGTTCTTCTACGCTGCTTACAAAGAAATTATGCTTTGTAATAGGGAGGGTGATACCTGTAATATCTATCTCCTGGAAACTGTCAGAACCTATCTGTGAAGTCGGAACATTTCCGCATATGGCTATCAAAGGTACAGAATCAAGATATGCCGTTGCGATACCTGTTACAAGGTTTGTCGCGCCGGGACCTGATGTTGAAATTACAACACCTGCTTTACCTGTAGATCTTGCATAGCCGTCTGCCGCGTGAGCTGCGCCTTGCTCATGTGCTGTCAAAACATGCGTTATTTCATCGCTGTATTTGTACAGGGAATCGTAAACATTTATTATTTGTCCGCCGGGATATCCGAATACAACGTCACATTTTTGTTCTATCAAAGTTTTTACAATTATATCTGCGCCGGATAAAATCATTTAGTTTTCTTCCTTTCTGAGGTAATCTGCTACAAGGTTTCCGCACTCTGTACAGCCGATTTTAGTGCATTTCTTTGCTTCGTCGCTATCTGCCGGCATAATATCTGCCGTGCGGTATCCTGCATCGAGCAGTTTATTTACTGCGTTTTCAATGCAGTCTGCTTCTGCTGCCATGTCAAAACTGTATCTGAGCATCATTGCGGCAGAGAGAATTGTACCTATCGGGTTTGCTATGTCTTTGCCTGCAATGTCAGGCGCGGAACCGTGTATAGGTTCGTAAAGTCCGCATGTACCGGCTCCGAGGCTTGACGAAGGTATCA